>JAUQQB010000452.1 GCA_030550075.1 Chloroflexota bacterium
CCGCCCTGCCGCTTATGAGGCTGGGAAATCCTGAAGGCGCCTGGATCCTCCCTTTGGGAGGGTTGATCCTGTGGGGCTTTGGGGTCTGGTGGCTGCCAATCGCGATCCTGTTGCTCTTCCGCTACATAGGGAAACTTTCCCCTTTGCAATGAGCTGGTGGGCGTTCACCTTCCCTCTGGGAGCTTACACGGTCTCCACCTTTCTGCTGGGGGATGTGTTCCACGCCCCCACCCTTCACGGAATCGCGATTGCGCTCTGGATGCTACTGCTATGCTTCTGGGCCGTCGTCTTCCTTCAGACGCTGAGGGGCGTTCTCAATGGTGAGCTGCTCCGACCACCGGCCCCCGGAGTCCAGCGTGCGGGGTCTTAGAGGATCGACAAGTTTCTTCCGGTAACGTTCGCAGCGTTCGGGGATAGGCTCTTTCGCCTTCCCCCCATGGCTCAGAGGGCCGTGGGGGAAGGGGACCGAAAATTGATGGTCTGGAGGGCGCGCCCCCCGGACCCCGATAATCGATTACGATTGACGTAAGGAAATCCTTGCCTCTGCTCTGGATTGGAGAAAGAAGATGAAGGCCACGTCTCCGTTGATTCAATACCTGAAGGCGATGGCCCATCCGGATCGGTTGCGGATTCTGGCCATACTCCGGAAAGGGCCGGCATGCGTGTGCCATCTCCAGCGGCTTCTGAACAGGCCCCAGCCGTATATCTCTCAACAGCTGCGTCTCCTGCGGCAGGCCGGGCTGGTCTCCGCGCGCCGGCAGGGCCAGCTGGTGTTTTATGAGCTCATTGAGTTGGGGCAGCTTCGATGGATGGATCTGCTGCTCCGCTCAGCAGTCCCCGCCCTTCCCCGACGCCTTAGCGGCTGCCCATGCCCGACATGCCACCCGAACCCCCGCAAGCGCTCCCCGAAACGGCTGAGGAGGCGAATATGATCGTCCGAATCCTGGGGACAGGATGCGTGAATTGCCTCCGGTTGGAGGCCCTCGTGGACCAGATCCTGATCGATCTGGGAAGGACGGACGTGCGGGTGGAGAAAGTGGACGACCCGGATGAGATCCAGCGCTACATCCCCCTGGATCTCATCCCGGGCCTGGTGATCAATGACGTCCTGGTCAGCGTCAGGGAGGTTCCGGCTCCGGAGCTTCTGCGGCAGTGGCTGGGGGAAGCCATCCGCACGTAGACGATCTTTCCCTCGAGTTGTTGTTCCATTCGCCCCATCCCCTGGGATCCCCCTTCCCCATCGCCTGGCGGGCGTGAGGAGGGGGATCCCGCTGATCCGGCTGAGCCGGGCGCCTTTGGGTTGCGATCCGCCAGGGGCTTCCAAATGGAAATCATGGGGAAGAGGAGGAAGAGGCCGAAGCATCCAGCGGATGGGCGACCCCGCGAAGCCCTTCCCGAAGGAACAGGGAAAGACCGAGCAGCGTGATCGGCAGCCAGAGCACCAGATGGAGGGTCAGGGTATACGCGACGGCCATGCTGGAGGGGATCCCGAAGGCCTGGAGCACGGCCACGCCCGGGGCCTCAAAGGTGCCCACATAGCCTGGGGCCGAGGGAAGCGCGGTAGCCAGGTTCGCCACCGCGGTCATCACCAGCAAGGAGAAAAACGAGGTTCGAAAGGGAAACGCCATCAGGACCAGCCCATATGTCCCGGCCTCTGCCAGCCAGATCAGGGCCGTGAGGCTCCCCACAACCAGCGCCGGGGCCGGTCGCTGCAGGACGGCTAATCCATCCAGGAACTGCATGAGGAATCGGACCAGCCGTTCGATCCCCGAGCCCGATCGCTGTTGCCGGACCCGCTCCAGCAAGCCGTGGAGTGTGCGGACGTTTTGAGCCATCCCCAGAAGCATCAGCAACGCTCCGCCGAACACCAGCCCTCCTGCGATCACCGCGGGCCGCAACAAAACGGGCAGCGGGAAGAACATGAGGGCCACCAGGGCCAGGAACACCACCATCAGCCCATCCAGGACCCGTTCGACCACGATGGTCCCCAGGGATGCGCTCAGGCTGAGCCCACATCGACGCTGGAGGACATAGGCCCGTAACAGCTCCCCGGCTCGGACTGGATAGAGGTTATTCCCCATGTATCCGATGGTGAGCGCCACAAAGCGCTCCCGAAAGCCAGTAGGCTGCAGGCCATAGAGCAGAATCCCCCATCGCCACGTCCGCAGGATCACCGCGACGAAATAAAATAGGGCTCCCGCCAGAAGCCAGGGGATTTCCACTTCGCGGAGGATACGGCCCCATTCCTCCAGATGCATGCCCCGCAGCGTCCAGGCCAGCAGGGCCGTGCTAAGCGCCACGCCGAGCAACAGGAATCCCCGCCGCCTCATCGGTGTCCCTCCAGGCCCGGGAAGGGAAGGGAAACCTGTGAGGGTCCGGACGCAGGGGCGAAGTCCTCCACGAAGAGCGTCAGGCGAGGTTCCCCATTCCACCGTTCCGCTCGCACTTCGAAGACCACATCCAGCCGCATCCCCGCCTGCACCTCCCCTGCCCGATCTCCCTGGCGGAAAGCGATGGCATCCCAGACGGGACCGCCCTCCGGCGTCGTCAGCACCATGCGGAGATGCTGGCCATCGTTGCCGACCGTCCGGGCGTTACGGACCACCACGCCGCGGCTCAGGAAGCGCGGGGCCGGGTTCCCGTAGCCGTAAGGCTCCAGCCGGGCGATCCATTCGTGAAGACGCCAGGTTACCTCGCGGAGCGGCAACACCGCTTCCACCACGATGGTGGGTTGAAGCTCCTGCGCACGGAGCGCCTGGGCCGCCAGCTCCTGCAGGCGTTCCCGCAGCCGCTCGAGATTCTCCCGCCGCACGACGAATCCTGCGGCGGCCGCGTGCCCCCCGTGACGCACCAGGAGATCGGCGCAGGCATCCA
>JAUQQB010000453.1 GCA_030550075.1 Chloroflexota bacterium
AGGGGGGATTCAGGGGGGTGGGGCGATAGGCCTTCCCGATCCCATAGCCTCAAAACAAATCCAGATGAAGCAGTAGTTGGCCCTCTTCTCCAGGTTTGGGGGGCTGGGGCCCTCAACTCCTCTTGGCCGGATGTCAACTGCGTAAGTCCTAAAACAAAATGGCCCTCTTCCGGGCCTATTCCTACACCGGTTCGATTTCCGCGCCGAGGGCCTGCATGGCTTCCACAAACCCCGGGAAGCTGTCCGCAATGCACGCGGTGTCCTCGACGATGGTTTCCCCATGGGCGATTAACCCGGCGACCGCCAGGGCCATTGCGAGGCGGTGATCCCCGTGGCTATGGACAACGGCCCCTCGCAAGGGGGTGGGCCCGTAGATGGTGAAGCCGTCCGGATGCTCCTCGATCCGCGCGCCCATACGGCGCAGCTCCATGGCCAGCGCGGCGATGCGATCGCTTTCCTTGACCCGCAGCTCCGCTGCATCGCGGACCTGAGTGACACCCTCCGCCTGGGTGGCGATCACCGCGAAAATCGGGAACTCATCGATCATTCGGGGAACCATCGCCCCGGCGATCTCGATCGCCTGCAGGTGGGTGGCCGCCGTCGCGTGCAGACGTCCCACCGGCTCCCCGCCCGCTTCACCCTCCGGGATCACCTGAATGGGCGCGCCCATCGCCTGCCACGCCTCCACCCATCCCAAACGTGTAGGGTTCAGCAGGATGCCGGGGATCTGAACCGCTGAGCCCGGAATCAACAGCGCTGCCGCGATTAGGAAGGCTGCAGAGGACGGATCGCCCGGGATGACCAGGGAGAGGGGGAACAAGCGCTCCGCTGGCCCAATGGTGATGGAGTTCCCATCCCGCTGGATGGAAACCCCCATGGATCCCAGCAGACGCTCTGTATGGTCCCGTGAGGGAGCTGGCTCGATCACCGTCGTCGGGCGGTCGGCATAAAGACCAGCCAGCAGGACGGCGGATTTCGCCTGGGCGCTGGCTATCGGGAGTTCATACCGGATCCCCCGAAGGGAGCCGCCTCGCACCCGGACCGGCGCATGGCCCTCCGTGGTGATCACTTCGCCGCCCATCTGACGCAACGGCCGGGCGACCCGCTCCATTGGACGCCGGGAGAGTTGAGGGTTGCCGACCAATACGCTGGGGAAGGGAAACCCGGCCAATATCCCCATTAGGAGCCGCATCGTGGTCCCGGAGCCGCCGCAATCCAGAGGTTCAGGGGCCGGCTGAAGACCCTTCAGGCCACTGCCGTGAACGACCAGATGATCCTGAGCAGGTCGTTCCACCTGAACCCCCAGGGCACGGACGCAACGGAGGGTTGCCTCGCAATCGGCAGCCGGAAGCCAGCCCTGAAGTTCGGAGATCCCATCCGCCAGGGCCGCGAACAGCAGCGCGCGATGGGAGATCGATTTATCTCCCGGGACCGATAGGATGCCTGTCCATCGAGTTGCGGGTTGAACTCGCAGGCGCATGGACACTCCTGTTTAAACTGAGCTTGCTTTGTTGCATACCCATGCGGTCTATTCGACTTGGTGGGCACAACCTCTTTTGTGCCTTCTCCCCACGGTCTTAAAGGGCCAGGGGGAGAAGCTTGGGAGGACCGATTAAACGCTGCATTGAATAAGCCTAGTTGATCTATAATTTTAATGCAACGGATCGTCGGATCCCCCTGCTTGTAGGAGGCGGAAGGCTTTCCTCACTTATGGCCCTTGAGGCTGTGGGGAGCCAAGGCGAAGAGGGGCAGCGAGGCTGCCGAAGGCGGCCTGACCCTCTAAGGGCAGCATCTTTCCTGGGGTGGAGAGGGAATGGAGCGAAAGCCCAAACCCTATACAGTGGCTGAAATTATGACCTCGCCGGTGGTGACCGTCCGGCCGGACATGCCGGTGGAGGATGCATTGCACCTGATGGTTCAGAAGGGCATCTCCAGTGTGGTGGTGGAGCCTGAAGGGCCTCACGGAACCTGGGGGATCATGACCAAGCGGGACATCTTAAAGAAAGTGGTCGCCGCGGATCGGCCTTTGAAAGGGCTCAGGGTTCGGGATCTGATGAGCGCGCCGCTGATCACCGTCTCTCCGGATACCACCATCCGTCAGTGCTCCATCATCATGCTGGACGCGAATATCCGGCGGGCAGTGGTGATGCAGGATGGGAAGCCCGTCGGCATTGTGAGTGATACCGACATCTTTCAGGCCGTGGAGGAACGGGGGTGGGGCCCGGATTGAATGAGCTGGGATCCGTTTCCCCCATTCGGGTGCGGCGACTGACCCCTGAGGGTCAACTTCGCATCGTTTACACTGGGCACCTGTTGCGGGCTTCGCCCGAAGGGATTGTCCTGGAGGCTTACTGGGAGCGTCCTCCTCTGGATCTGGGATACACGGTCCTGGAGCCGGCGGATCGTTTTGTGGAATATTTCTTTCCGGATCACTGGTTTGTGATCTATGAGATCCACCACCACCGGGATGATCAGCTGAAGGGATGGTATTGCGATATCATCTATCCTCCACGGATCTCGGAAGACGAGATTGAGATCCGCGACCTCGCGCTGGACCTTTTCGTGACTCCAGTGGGAGAGGTTCTCATCCTGGATGAGGAAGAGTTCGAGGCGTTGGGGCTACGGGAACGAGATCCGGGGGCGTATGAGGCTGCTCGCTCCGCGCTTCAGGATCTTCTGAAGAAGGTTCATCAGCGGGAGCCACCATTTCACCAGCTCCCCCGCTGACCGAATCACTTCTGCTTTTCCACCTAAACCCAAGTTGGGATTCTCATGCTCTGTCTAACAATATATAGGAGTTACGCAGTTGAAAGCTCTAAAGGTGGAACGGAATGGCCCCACCCCCCTTTCTCCCCCCTCCCCACGGCC
>JAUQQB010000454.1 GCA_030550075.1 Chloroflexota bacterium
TCCTGTGGCGCGGGAGGTGGAACATGAAGCGCATCGGAGTTGCCCTGCTGGTTCTGATGCTGGTCGCGAGCGCCTGCGTGCCAGCGGCCACACCCACCCCGGAACGGATTGTGGAGACCCGGGTCATTGAGCGAACGGTGCCGGTTGAAAAGACCGTCGAGGTTACCAAGGTGATCCCCACCCTGACCGTCATCGGTCCCTGGGCGGGCGCGGAGATGGAGCAATTCCTCCCGGTTTTGAGGGCTGCGGAACAGAAGCTGGGCGTCCAGATCCGCTACCGGATCTACCGGGCTGAAGATCTCTCTCAGGTCCTGCCCCCACAGTTTGAGGCCAAGCAGGCGCCTGGCGACGTGATCTTCATGTGGGACTGGTGGATCCGGGAGAACAAAGACCACGCTGTTGACCTCACGGACCTGTGGCAGAAGGAAGCCAATCAGTTTGTGCTCCAGCCCAGCGCGGTGGATGGTCGAATCTATGCAGTTCCCTATGTGCTCTTTGTGAAGCCCGGCTTCTGGTATAAGAAGTCCTTCTTCCAGAAGCACAACCTCCAGCCGCCAACCACCTGGGAGGAGTTCCTGGCCCTCCTGGACCAGATCTCCAGGATCCCCGGGATCAAGAAGGCGATCATCAGCGGCGATGGGGTGGGCTGGCCCCTGAGCGATATCACGGAGCATTTCCTGATCACCTTCGGCGGGCCGGAGCTCCAGGAGAACCTCATCGCCGGCAAGGTCCGCTTCACGGATCCCCAGGTCCGCGCCATCTTCGCCGAGCGGCTGGTTCCCCTGCTCGGGAAATACTTCAGCGACCCCGTAGAGTGGACCCAGGCCATTGACCTCTGGTGGAACGAGGAGTATGGCCTGTTCTTCATGGGGAACTGGCTGACCGGAATGGTGAAGGACCCGAACGACCTGGGCGTGTTCACGCTGCCTGGGGCGCGGGGGGTGGTGGGCGGCACCGATTGGGCTTTCATCCCCAAATACAGCGAGAATGTGGAGGCGGCCAAGCAGCTCATCGCCTTCATGATCAGCAAGGAAGGGATGGAGATCCGGGCCAAGCAGGGCGGCAAGCTGGCCAGCCGCAAGGACATCTCCCCGGATGTCTACCCGCCGGCTGACCGGGCCCTGGCGGAGGCCCTGGCCAAGGTCGAGCGGCCCAATGTGCCCGATCTGGACGATACAGTGGGCGGGGATTGGCAGCGCACGTTCTGGGACCAGTTGAAACTGCTCTGGGTCCGCCCGCAGGCGCTGGATAGCGTGCTCCGCACGCTGGATGCTCGCTTCCCGACCCGGTAGCCGACCTATCCAGCGTTCTGTTCCGGAGCCCAGCGCAAACCATAGGGGATCGGGGCAGGCAGTTCCACCGCCTGCCCCGATCCATCCGTCCCCCGAATCCGGGTCAGGAGATCAGAACGATGTCGGCATGGCGATGGTGGAGGCGGATCGGACGCTGGGGGAGCTTCCTGGGGTTCACTGCACCGGCCCTGCTTCTCATTCTCTTTCTCATCATCCTCCCCGCCCTGCAAACCATCGTGCTCAGTTTCACCGATCGGCAGGGGAACTTTGTGGGCCTGCAGAACTTCGCTCAGGTCCTTTCCGATCCGGATACGTTCAACCTCACGAGCTTCCCACCTGGCCCGCCTCCCTGGGGCTCGATCGTCCACAACGCGGTGTGGATCATGCTCCATCTTCCCCTGACGGTCGGATTGGGCCTGATCCTGGCGGTGTTGCTGGATCGAGCCCGGGGGGCCACTTTCCTGAAATCCATCATCTTTCTGGGGATGGTCACGCCGATGATCGTGGGCGGGGTGATCATCCGCTTCCTGTTCGATGAGAACGCGGGGATCGTCACAGCGGTCCTGCGGGCGGTGGGGCTGACGGAGCTGGGGCGGAGCTGGACGGCCTATCCGGAGACCGCGCTGCCCGCGCTGATCCTCGGGTCGGTGTGGCTCTGGGTGGGCTTTAGCATGATCCTTTACAGCGCGGGGCTGGCGACCATCCCCCGGGATTATTACGAGGCTGCCGCGGTGGACGGGGCAGGTCCCTTCCAGCAGTTCTGGTATATCACGATCCCCAGCCTCCGCCCGGTCACGATGGTGATCGTGGCCATGACCATCCTCTGGGAATTAAAGCTCTTCGACATCGTCTACACGGCGACCCTGGGCGGCCCGGGCGGGGCCACCATGGTCCTCGCCCTCCAGATGTATTTCTACGCCTTCCGGGCCCTGGAGTTCCAGCGGGCGGCGACGGTGGCGACCCTGCTGACGCTCTTCACATTGATCGTCGGCCTCTGGTTCGTGCGGACCATGCGATCCTCGGAGTGAACCGCGATGCGGCGATGGGGACAGGAACTGTTGGTGAACGCGCTGGCATGGGCAGTGGGCCTGATCTGGATCATCCCCTTCATTGGCATCCTGATGAGCGCCCTGCGCCCCCAGAGCGAGCTGATCCATGGGTGGTGGCAGTTCTCCTCCTTCACCGTCTCCCTGGATAACTTCCTGAAGGCATGGAACCATCCCACGGCCCCTATTGGGCAGGGGATCCGCAACTCCCTGATTGTGGTGATCCCGGCCACGATCCTGCCCCTCTTTATCGGGGCGATGGCCGCCTATGCCATGTTGCGCTTCCCCTTCCCGCTTCGGGATCCCCTCTTTCTGGTGATCGTGCTGTTGATGGCCATCCCCCAGCAGATGGTGGCAGTTCCCCTCTTCCGATTCCTGCGGGACCTGGGTCTGATCAACAGCTATCTCGGGTTGATCCTGACGCACACGGCCTGGGCGCTGCCCTGGGTGATCCTCTTCCTGCGGAACTATTTCTCCACCCTGCCGCCCGAGATCGAGG
>JAUQQB010000455.1 GCA_030550075.1 Chloroflexota bacterium
CCCCACGGCCCTTTGGGCCGTGGGGAGGGGGGAGAAGGGGGGTGGGGCCATTCCGTTCCACCTTTAGAGCTTTCAACTGCGTAACTCCTACTAAAATCCAAGTCGGAGGTGAAACTGATGGCCGTGCAGATCCTGATCCCGACCCCTCTGCGGGTCTACACCAAGGGGGAGAAGGTGGTCACCATCGAAGCGGGGACCGTGGGGGAGGCCCTGCAGGCCCTGACGGAGCGTTTCCCCGAACTCAAACGGCATCTCTTCAACGAGGAGGGCCGTCTGCGCTCTTTTGTGAACCTTTACCTGGGAGATGAGGACGTCCGGTATCTTCAGGGGGAGGAGACCCCGATTTCCGATGGGCAGACGCTGAGCATTGTGCCCTCGATTGCCGGAGGCAGGCGATGGCTGAGCGGAAGGTCGATCACACGGCGTTGAAGTTCAATCAGGCTTCCATCATCGCGCTGAATGGGCTGGGCTGGGTGTTAAACCAGCCCGCGCTGGTGGCGTTTGTGGCCCTGGTGATGCTCGCGGGGACTGTCGTGCCAGCGGCGGCCTTGTTCCAGCAGATTTACTTTCGGATCCTCAAGCCGCGGGGCTGGCTGCGGCCCCGCGTGCTGACCGATAACCCGGAGCCCCACCGGTTCGCTCAGGGACTGGGCGGGTCCGTTCTGGCCCTGGGGGCGATTCTCCTCTTCCTGGGCTATTCGCCTATCGGCTGGGCGCTGGCCTGGGTGGTGATCGTCCTGGCCGCCCTGAACCTGTTCTTCGGCTTCTGCGCGGGCTGCTTCGTGTATTACCAGCTGAGCCGCCTGGGCGTCCCCGGCTTCACCGCTCGTCCCATCGAACGTCGGGAGGTGCAGGGGTGATCGAGCGTCTCCTTCTCGCTGCGGGAATTCTGCTGGCACTCTGGGCCGGGTGGTGCCTGATCGCCTGCGCTCAGCGCCGGCTGGCGCGGCCGCGGATCGTGGATCTCGAAGGCCCGCTGACACTGCTCTATTTCTACACGCCGTCCTGCGGGCCGTGCCGGCTGATCCAGGCGCCGATCCTGGAGGCCCTCGCGGCAGAGTGGAAGGAGGCAGTGAAGGTGCGGTCGGTGGATGTGACGGCGGACCCGGAGGCGGCGGCGCGCTACCGGGTGTGGACGGTGCCGACCACCATGTGGGTGGATGCTTCCGGGACCGTGCGGGCGGTGAACAACGGGGTGGTTTCGGCGGAGGCCCTCCGCCGCCAATGGCGCCAGCTCCAGCGCGGAGGGTCGATCCGGGAGATGGCGGAGCCCTCGCATAAAGACGCGAAGGGATTGGATCTTTATCCGGGAGGTCGGGATGTTGAACCTGAGCGAAGTCGTCCTGACGAATGAGGAAATCCGCCGATACAGCCGGCATCTGCTGATGCCGGAGGTCGGCCTGACCGGTCAGAAGAAGCTCAAGGCCGCCAGCGTCCTGATCATCGGCGCGGGCGGCCTGGGTTCCCCGGCGGCCCTTTACCTGGCCGCTGCAGGCGTGGGCCGCATCGGCCTGGTGGATTTCGACGTGGTGGACGAGAGCAACCTCCAGCGCCAGATCCTGCACGGCACATCCTGGGTGGGGAAGCCGAAGCTGGCCTCGGCGAAGGCTCGCCTGCTGGATCTCAACCCGGACATCGTGGTGGAGACCCACGAGACCGTGCTGACCAGCGCCAACGCCCTGGAGGTCCTGAAGGACTATGACATCATCATCGACGGGACGGATAACTTCCCCACCCGTTATCTGGTGAACGATGCCTGTGTCTTCCTGGGCAAGCCGCTGGTCTACGGCAGCATTTTCCGGTTCGAGGGCCAGGCCACCGTCTTCGACGCACGGGTCGGGCCATGCTATCGCTGTCTCTATCCGGAGCCCCCGCCGCCCGGCCTGGTGCCCTCCTGCGCCGAGGGTGGGGTCTTCGGCGTGTTGCCAGGGGTGATCGGCGCCATCCAGGCCACCGAGGCCATCAAGCTGATCATCGGCCAGGGCGAGCCGCTGATCGGGCGGCTGTTGCTCTACGATGCCCTGAGCATGCGCTTCCGTGAACTCAAGCTACGCAAGAACCCGGCCTGCCCGGTCTGCGGCGAGAACCCGACCATCCGCGAGCTCATCGACTATGAGGCCTTCTGCGGCGTCCCGATCTACGAGCATGAGGTGCGGACCGAGTTCGACCTTACGCCGCAGGAGCTGAAGGCTATGCTGGAGCGGGACGGCCGGCAGGTCGTGCTCCTGGATGTGCGGGAGCCCCATGAGTGGGAGATCTGCCGTCTGGAGGGGGCGCTGCTGATCCCGCTACGGGAGCTGCCCGAACGGCTCCACCAGCTGGATCCCACGCGGGAGTATGTGGTTTACTGCAAGAGCGGGGCTCGCAGCGCCCAGGCGACCCGCATTATGCAGGCGGCAGGCCTGCGAGTACGCAACCTGCGCGGGGGCATCAACGCCTGGTCGCGGGAAGTTGACCCCAATGTGCCCTTATATTAAAATGTGACGTAATAATTTGGGGGGGAGTATTTCGCCCGTTTGGGGTTTGAGCTCCTGAAAGATGTCCGGTTCCACGATAGAGAAGCGCGCACCCCCCTAAGGGCCGGGGTCTCGGCAATCCTCGCCGGGTCCCCGGCTGTTTTTTCAGGGACACGCAGGGGGCGCTTCATTGCACCGAACGTGATTTCCCCTCCTCCCCACTGCCCCAAGAGCGCTCCATGCATTACACTTAGGAGTTACGCAGTTGAAAGCTCTAAAGGTGGGGCGGAATGGCCCCACCCCAAATCCTTTTGGGGGCGGAGCGGGGC
>JAUQQB010000456.1 GCA_030550075.1 Chloroflexota bacterium
AATCCCTTCCCCCGGATCATCCCGCATGGGATCTGGAGGCAGAGTACCTGGCCCTGGGCCTGCAGAGCCTTCTCTGTATCCTGGCTCCGGAACGGGTCATCCTGGGAGGCGGCGTGATGGAGAACCGGAGCCTGTTCCCCCGCATCCGGCGGCGGGTCAGGGAGCTGTTGAATCGCTATCTCCCGATCCCGGCGCTGCAAGGGGACCTGGAGGATTACCTTGTGCCTCCCGCGCTGGGAGAACGAGCGGGGTTGCTCGGAGCGCTCGCCCTTGCAATGAGGGAATAAACAGGAGCTTATAGGGCTGATCTTCTGCGTCGGGTTTTCCGGTCCGGGCTGGGCGCCGAAGGCGCCTAGCCCAGAGCTCAAAACCTCAACCCGGGTGGGCCCGAGGTCGCTTTTGGCAGCCCCTCGGGCCCGCTCGATCTCCATATGGGAAAGGGCCTTTGATGGATCGTAGGGTCTTTCGAAAAGCCATCGAGCGGTTCTGGGAGATCGCGGGCGGGGTCAGCGTTCGAACCAAGATCCTGGGCATCGTTCTGGGGGGCACCATCCTGTTCGGCCTGACGACTGTGCTGCAGGTCCGCTATGCGCTTCATCAGGTTCTGGTCGCCCGAACCCAGGATTGGGGGATCGCCATGGCCAGCGACCTGGCGGCGCGGAGCACGGACCTGGTTCTCATCAATGATCTCCTCGGCCTCTATCGGCTTCTCCAGGATGCGATCGCCCATAACCCCGAGCTTCGCTATCTCTTCGTCGTCTCCTCACAAGGAGAAGTTCTGGCCCATACGTTCGGGACCGGCCCGGAGTTCCCGGCTGGGCTGATCGAGGCTAACCCGCTCCCTTCCGGCGCGCCATATCGTCTGCAACCGTTGCGCACCCCGGAGGGGATCATCTGGGATATCGCGGTGCCGATCTTTCGAGGGCGGGCGGGGGTGCTACGACTGGGCCTGCGGGATACAGCGGTGCGGGCGGCGGTGAACACGGTGACCATGTGGCTATTACTGACCACCCTCGCTGTCTCCGCCCTCAGCCTCGGCATCGCCCTGGTCCTCACCCACCTGATTGTCCGGCCGATCCGGGGTCTGGTGGCGATGACCGAGCGGGTCGCTCGACGGGATTTCACTGCCCGGGCGGCGATCTGGGCCAACGATGAGATCGGGGCGCTGGCACAGGCCTTTAATACCATGGTGGAAGAGCTGGCTCAGCATGAGCAGATGCGAGCGTTCTACCTTCAGCGGATCATTGAGGCACAGGAGGAGGAGCGCCGCCGCATCGCCCGGGAGCTTCATGATGAGACGGGCCAGGCCCTGGCTTCGCTACGGGTCGGATTGAGGAACCTGGAGCAAACCCTGGATCCGGACACCCTGAGGCCCCGTCTGGAGGATCTTTACCGGCTGGTGGACCAGACCCTGAACCGGGTGCGGCGTCTGGCCTTTGAACTGCGACCCTCGGTGCTCGACGATCTGGGCCTGGTCGCGGCGCTGGAGCGCTATATCCGGGATTATCGGGAGCGGTTCGGCATTGAGGTGGAAATGCAGGTGGTGGGCCTGAACGAACGTCGAATCCCGCCGACGATCGAGACAGCGGTTTACCGGATTGTGCAGGAGGCCCTGACCAACGCCGCCAAACATGCTAAATGTCAGCGGATCAGCGTGTTGCTTCAGGCATCGCCGCGCCTGCTCTCCGTGATCGTGGAGGATGATGGTTGTGGCTTCGATGTGGAACAGACGCTTCGAGCAGGTCGGGAGAGCCGGCTGGGGCTTTATGGCATGCGAGAACGGGCCCAGCTGGTGGGCGGCACGCTCACGATTGAATCCGCTCCCGGGCAGGGGACCACCATCTACCTTCGGGTTCCTTTGGAGGGCGCATGATCCGGGTGCTGATCGCCGATGACCATGCCGTGTTCCGGGCCGGGCTCCGGTTGCTCCTCAGCGCCCAGCCGGATATCGCGGTGGTTGGAGAGGCGGGGGATGGCTGGCAGACCCTGAAGCAGGCGGAAGCCCTCCGACCCGATGTGATCCTGCTGGATCTCACTATGCCGGGCATGCCCGGGCTACAGACCCTGGCGCTTTTGCGCCAGCAGGTCCCCCAGGCCAGGGTGCTGATCCTGACCATGCACGAAGATGAGGCCTACCTGCGACAGGCCCTGGCGGAGGGCGCGGCCGGTTACATCATCAAGCGGGCGACCGATGAGGAGCTGGTGGCGGCGATCCGCGCGGTGGCCCGAGGGGAGATCTACATCCATCCGGCGATGACCCGGGCGCTCCTGGAGGATCTGATCCCCGCGCCGAAGATCCCGGAGACCCCAGAGCCCTGGGAGAACCTGAGCGAGCGGGAGCAGCAGGTGCTCCGGCTGGTGGCGGTGGGACACACTAATCAGGAGATCGCGGACCGCCTGGGGCTAAGCGTCAAAACAGTGGAAACCTACCGGGCCCGCGGGATGGAAAAGCTGGGCCTTCGCACCCGGGCTCAGTTGGTTCGTTATATGATCCAGAAAGGACTGCTAAAGGAGTAATTTCAGGGAACAGGCTGGCTACCGAAGGCAGTCTCCCTGGCCCCCAAAAGCCCCTTCACCGTAATTCGGGCCTTTGGACCAATTCGCTGGTCCCCTCTACGGGGCTTTGGGGATGGGCGGTGCCTGCCCCATCCGAGGAAGCCCTCAGCCCTATGCCTGTCCCTTCAACGAACAGCCCCAGATCGAGATCTCCTGACCCGTGGGGTGGAAACCGAAGCGCCGGTAGAGGGCCTGGGAAACCCGATTTTCGATCTGGGTGTTCAGGGT
>JAUQQB010000457.1 GCA_030550075.1 Chloroflexota bacterium
ACGAATTTTCATATCCGCTCGGAGCGCTCTATAACCGGCCATCGCTCCGCCGGGAGCACGCCAGCCATCAGCAGTCCAATCTGTTGCAGCGTGGCCTCTGCTCGATCCAGGACAGCGACGAGGCGGCCCCGATACATCACCGCAATCCGATCCGCCAGGGAGAAGATCTCATCCAGCTCCGTGGAAACCAGAAGCACAGCCGCCCCCTGATCCCGCATCTCCACGATCTTGCGGTGGATATATTCCGTCGCCCCCACATCCAGACCCCGGGTGGGCTGGTTGGCGACCAGCAGGCGGATGGGGCGGGAAAGCTCCCGCGCGGCGATCACCTTCTGCTGGTTGCCTCCGGAGAGGCTTCGCACCGGGGTATAGGGACTGGGCGTTCGGATGTCATAGAGAGCGATGAGCCGCCGTGCGTGATCCAGAACCGCCTGGGGCTGCCGCTGAATGCCGCGGGCGAAAGGAGGCTGATAGTAGGTGTTCAGCACCAGATTGTCCGCCACGGAGTAAGGCAACACCAGGCCGTGCTTCTGACGGTCTTCTGGAATGTGTGCCATCCCCCGTTCGGTTCGGTGACGGGGCGGCTGGAGGGTGACTTCCTCGTTTAGGATGAAAACCCTTCCTCCGGCAGCCGGCCGCAGTCCTACCAGGGCCTCGATCAGCTCCGTCTGGCCGTTGCCCTGCACCCCCGCGATTCCCAGGATTTCCCCTGCATGCACGGTGAGGCTAACCCCATTGACTACCATCGCGCCCCGGTCGTCACGAACCCGGAGATCCTCCACCCGCAGGACCTCCACGCCGGGCCGGGCCGGGGTCTTCTCCACGGTCAGCATCACTTCCCGGCCCACCATCATCGCCGCCAGATGCGCCTCATCGGCCTCCCGGGGCGTCAGGGTGCCCATCACGCGGCCGTTTCGAAGCACCGTAATGCGATCGGCGACGGCCATCACCTCCTTCAGCTTATGAGTGATGAAGATGATCGAGACTCCCTGCTGTTGCAAGCGGCGCATCACCCGGAACAGCTCTTCGGCCTCCTGAGGCGTCAACACCGCCGTCGGCTCGTCCAGGATGAGGATGTCGGCCTTCCGGTAGAGGGCTTTCAGGATCTCCACCCGTTGCTGGACTCCGACCGGCAGGTCCTTCACCAGGGCCTCTGGATCCACCTCCAGGCCGTAGCGCTGGGAAAGGGCGCGGACTTCCTCCACTGCCTGCCGGAGATCCAGGAAGGGTCCACGGCGGACCTCCTGACCGAGGATCATGTTTTCCGCAACGGTGAACACCGGCACCAGCATGAAATGCTGGTGGACCATCCCGATGCCCAGGCGGATGGCGTCGCTGGGGCTGCGGATCTCCACCGGCCGGTCGTTCACGTAGATCTCCCCCTCATCGGGGTGATAGAGACCGTAGAGGATATTCATCAAGGTGGTCTTTCCCGCCCCATTCTCTCCCAGGATCGCGTGGATTTCCCCTCGACGCAGCGAAAAGTTCACGTGATCGTTGGCGACCACTCCCGGAAAGCGCTTGACAATCCCCACAGCCTGCAGGATCGTCCCATCCATAGAAAGGGGAGCCAGGGCCGGATGGGCCGTCCGACGTCGGGGCGGAAGAGCTTCCTTCTCATAGGGTTGCCCATCGGCGGCGGGAGGGATCGTCCGGCCCACGATGCCCGTGAGCACCAGCATCGTCATCACGTAGGGCACCATGCCCACGAATTGGGAAGGCGCGGGGAATTCAAACTGCTGGGCGTTCGCCTGAAGGGCTTGCGCCGCTCCAAACAGCAGCGTGGCCGCCCATGCCCCAAACGGCGTCCAGTTCCCGAAGATCATTGCCGCTAGGGAGATGAACCCTCGGCCGTTGGTCATCAGGGGCTCGAAAGCAGGCACAGATTCCAGGGTGAAATAAGCGCCGGCCAGGCCGGCGATGGCCCCTCCCAGGATGATATTGATGTAGCGAAGGCGAATGACATCAATCCCCAGGGTGTCTGCGCCGCGGGGGTGCTCGCCCACTGCCCGTGTCCGCAGACCCCACACGGTCTGAAACAGGAGAATGTGCACCAGGATCACCAGGATCGGCGCCAGCCAGGTGATCGGCTGCTGACTGAAGATGCTCCCGACCAGGGGGAGATCCGAGAGAACGGGCAGGGCGATGCGGGGCAGCACCCCGGGGGAATGGGGCATCTGGCCGCCGAAGAAAAGCTGGCGGTTCAGATAGCCGGTGATCCCCACCGCCAGGATGTTAATAACCGTCCCGCTGATGATCTGATCGGTTTTATAGGTGACCGAGAGGACAGCGTGGAGCAGGCCCAAGAGGGCACCGGTGAGGATGGCGATGGTCACGCCCAGGAGGAGGGCCAAGAGCCCAGGAGCACCCGCGTCATAAATGTAAAGCGAGGCGGTGAATCCAGTGAACGCCGCCGTCAGCATCATGCCTTCGATCGCGATGTTTACCACCCCGCTCCGTTCGCAGAAGATGCCGGAGAGGGCTCCCAACACCAGTGGGGTGGAAACCCGGATGGTGGTGGCCAGCATGCTGACGACGATCACCATCGCCGGATAGCGCCCGTAGCCCAGCGCCACCGCCGTTCCAAAGATCAGGGCGATCACGCCGAGGACAAAGCCGAATCGACGCGCGTCCATTCTCGATCCTCTCTGAAAAAAGACTGGGTGGTGCCTTGTCCAATTTTCATGGTAGGAGTTACGCAGTTGAAAGCTCTAAAGGTGGAACGGAATGGCCCCACCCCCCTTCTCCCCCCTCCCCACGGCCCTTTGGGCCGTGGGGAGGGG
>JAUQQB010000458.1 GCA_030550075.1 Chloroflexota bacterium
CCAGCATTTCGATCTGGGGCCGTCGGATCTGGCTCCACGCCGCGTCGTTCGCGACCACACTCATGATCGGAAGCTGGAAACGCACTGCGGTATCGAATTCAAAGCCATTGAAGCCGAAGGCTCCGTCACCGAACAGCACCAGGACCCGCCGATCCGGATAGGCCAGCTGGGCCGCGATGGCGAAGGGCATCCCGATTCCCAGACACCCAAAAGGCCCCGGATCCATCCAGTTCTCCGGCCGGTAAACCGGAAGGATCCGGGAAGCGGCCGCCACGATATCCCCGCCGTCGCCGATCACAATGGTCCGTTCATCGATCCACTGCGCCAGCTCATGGCATAGCCGCAAAGGGTGGATCGGGATATCGGCGGCCTCCTTCCCCTGCGCCCAGAAGGCGGCCTCGTTCTCCTCGATCGTCCGCAATGCCTCCCGCCACGTAGTCCACCGGCGCTCCGGCGCACGGGCCTTCATAGCCAGCCGCCACTCCTCCAGGATGACCCCGATGTCCCCCACCAGGCCCAGATCCACGGGCCGGTTATGCCCAATCACCGTGGGCTCCAGGTCCACGTGAATGATCCGCGCGGTGGGGGCGATCTCCTGCCCGAATTTCAGCCGGAAGTCGAACTCCCCGCCGACCAGGATCAGCAGGTCCGTCTGAGCGAACGCTTTACGCCGGGCGTGCTGGAAGAACTGAGGGGAATCCGGCGGCAATGTCCCCCGGGCCATCCCATTGGTGAACAGGGGGAGATCCAGCTCCTCCACGAACCGGGCGAGGGCCCCATAGGCGTTACACCAGCGGATGGCGCTCCCGGCCATCACCACCGGCCGCTCCGCCTCAGCCAGCATCGCCGCCGCCTGTCCCAGCGCCGGCTTCGCCGGGCCGGGCCGCGGCACGTTCCGGTCCAGACGCGGGAAGGCCACGTGACGCTCGTCCACGAACCGGAAAAGCACATCCAGCGGGATTTCCAGGAAGACCGGGCCGGGGCGGCCGCTCATCGCATGGCGGAGGGCCACTTCGATAAACTCCGGGATCCGCTCGGTTTCGTAAACCGCGCCGGCCCACCTGGTGATCGGCCGCATCACCGCCACATGATCCATTTCCTGAAGGGAGCCACGGCCGAGCTGTGCGAAGGGCCCCTGGCCGCCGATGACCAGCACCGGGCTGTTAGCCCGGAAGGCGTTGGCCACCCCGGTGACGCTGTCGGTGACCCCCGGGCCAGCGGTGACCACCGCCACCCCGGGCCGACCGGTCAGGCGAGCCCAGGCATCGGCGGCGTGGACCGCGGCCTGCTCGTGGCGGACGTCGATGATCCGGATCCCCTCATCGAGGCACCCGTCGTAGATCGGCAGGATGTGGCCCCCACACAGGGTGAAGATCACCTCCACCCCTGCCGCCTTCAGCGCCTTCGCCACCAGCCGCCCGCCGTGCACGCTCGACATCTTCTTTCCTCCCTCTCTGGATCCAGGTTACAGCCTCATTTTAACGCAACTGGGGATCCTTTCCCCGGTGAGGAGTCCTTCTCCTTCCTTCGCCCATGGCCCTTCGGGCTGCGGAGAGGGGGAATCCCAATTCGGGCTCGGGCCGGGCGCTGAAGGCACCCGCTCCCAGCTCAGGTCCTCCGGGAGGATGGTGGGCTGATCCGGTAAACCTCCTGGGGGCGATACGGATCCGCGGAGGTGGCTCGCATGATCGGGCTTGACATAATTTTTAGGTTTAGCTAAATTTATGATCATAAATACCTCGCCCTCTCAAGGACGTGCTTCAAGGAGAGCCCATGCGCGATCGAGCTCGACGAGCCGGATGGGGCTGGCGTATCCTGCTGATCGCGGTTGCCATATGGGGGCTGAGCTCATGCACCCCGACGGAGCGCCAGGCTCGGGCGGCCGAGCTGGCGAATCGCCGCATCCGGGTGACGGCCACCACCACTCTGGTAGCGGACCTGGTTCGTCAGATCGGCGGCGATCGGGTGGAGGTGGTCTCCCTGATGGGGCCGGGGGTGGATCCCCATTTGTATAAGGCCCGGGAGAGCGATGTCTGGAAGCTGATGCGGGCGGACCTCATGGTCTATCATGGCTTGCATCTGGAGGCCCGAATGGCGGATGTTCTGGCCGGCATGGCCCGCTGGGTGCCGGTGGTGGCGGTGGGCGAGGCGATTCCCCGGGAACAACTCCGCTATCCCCCCGGGGAGAAGATCCCGGACCCTCATATCTGGTTCGACGTTCGCCTCTGGAAACAGGCAGCGGAGCCGGTGGCCCAGGCGCTGAGCCGCCTGGATCCAACCCATGCACCCCAGTATCAGGCTCGCCTGCTCGCCTACCAGCGAGCGCTGGACGCGCTGGATGCCTGGATCCGGGAGGAGGTCCGGCGGATCCCGCCGGAGCAACGGGTGCTGGTGACCTCCCACGACGCTTTTGGATACTTCGGCCAGGCGTACGGGTTCGAGGTGCGGGGTCTGCTGGGAATCAGCACCGCCTCGGAGGCCGGCCTGGCGGATGTGCAGGCCCTGGCGGACTTCCTCGCCCGGCGGCGGATCCCGGCGATTTTCGTTGAAACCAGCGTTCCCCTCCGGTATCTGGAGGCCGTGCAGGAGGCTGTGCGCGCCCGGGGCTGGAGGGTGCGAGTCAGCGGCCCCCTCTTCTCAGATGCCCTGGGGGAGCCAGGTTCTCCGGAAGACACCTATATCGGGATGATCCGTTACAACGTTCGAACGATCGTGCAGGCCCTGCAGGGGGAATGAGGATGGCATCCTTTCCATTCGCCCGCCCGGAGCCTTCAGCGCC
>JAUQQB010000459.1 GCA_030550075.1 Chloroflexota bacterium
CAGCTGGAGGGATTTTCCCCGGAGGATGTCCGCCGCTATCGAGCAGAGGCAGATTTCGAAAAACGCGGTGACGCGTGGCGGATCGTCCGCTATGAATGGGCGGATGTCCCGCCATGGGTGGTTCTCCCAGGCAGGGCCTGGACTTCGGATCATTTCACCCTGATCGGGCCGGATCGACTGTCCGACGCCACCGCGCAGGAGGTCCTGGAGGAGCTGGAAGCCGCCCGATCGGATCTGGAAACCCGCCTCCCGAAGGAGATCTTCCGGCCTCGCTATCTGGCCCTCTACGCTCCCGATGCGGACACGTTCCGTCGGCTGACCGGGAAGGATCCACAGCGGACGCTGGGGGTGGCTTTCTTCCGCACTCAACCACGGGTAGAGGACGAGGAAGTCGTGGGCTTTGAGAGCGGGCAGTTTATGATCGTTCTGAACGCGGAAGGGGTGCAGGAATACCGCAAAACCGATCCGCTGTTCGGACGGGAGGCGGTTCTGCGCCATGAGCTGGTTCATGTGATCCTGGCCCCCTGGACTCGCCCCTGGACGCCCGGATGGCTGGTGGAAGGGGCGGCAATGGCCTACGCGGATCAGCCGTTCTGGCGGGAAATCCGGAACGAGAAGCTGGAGAGCCTGGGGCCTATGACCTACACGGTTTCCTTTGGGCACATCGGGGACATCTTCGGGGAATACACCGCCCGCCAGTATGGCCTGGCCTCCGCGATGGCGGAGTTCGTCCGGGAGACGTGGGGGGATGAGGCGTTCTTAGCCCTCTATCGCGCTTATGCGGAGATCCCGCCCGCGGAGGTGGAGCGGCATCTGCCGGTCTTCGGGATCGGCATGCTGATGGAGGGTGCGATGGAGAGCATCGCCCGGGATGCCACGCCGGATCTCATGCGGCGCCATCTGGGAGTCAGCCCGGAGGAGTTCGAGCGCCGGTTCCGGGAGTGGTTGGCGAGAAAATAGCCCGTGGGATCGTTGAGTCCTGCCATGAGGAGGCCGGCATGCGACCGTCCAGTGAGCCGTTCCGGTTGGCCCCCGTTCAGATCCTCAGGGGCGCCATCATGCTCCTCACCGTTTTCTTGATCCTCGTTCTGCTAACTACGGCCTGTCTTCCGATCCCCGGCGCGGCAGGCTGGAGCGAGCGCGAGGGGCCAGACGGCGCCCGGTATGCGGTTCCGCCCGGCTGGAGGGCCTTCGCGGGTGAGGAGGCGGAGCGGAAGAGCCGGGAGGGGATGAAGGACCTTCCAGAAACCGTTCGCGCGCTGGCCATGCTCCCCCGCATCGCTTTCTTGGCCTACCGCGGCGAGGACATGCTGGCGGTGTTCGTGGATCCGGCGAAGGTGGATCTGGAGATGGCCCGGGATCCGCAGTTCTGGGAGACCACCCGCTCCGTGTATCAGCAGGTCCTGGAGCTGGTGGGGGAGGAGATGAGGCGGAGCAGCGGCGGGAGGATCCGGATGGAGATCGATGAGATCTGGAAGGGAAGCGACCCGGATGCCCTGGGCGTCCTGGAGGCTTCGCTGCGGATCCGGGATGGGAGCCGGGAGCTCCCCGTTCGATATCGGGCGATGTTCTACAGGGATCGAATCATCACCATCGCGGCGACCGGGAACGCGCCGCTGGAGGAATTCCTCCGCCGCTCCTCATTCCCAGCCCACGAATCCGGAGGCTCCTCGTGACGTTCCGGGCTTTCCTGGTCGGGATGGCCTTGCTGGTTCTGCTCGTTGTCGCATGCGCGGGAGGCGTCCTCCTGGGAATCGTCCTGGCCCGGGAAGGGCGCCTCCCGGCGTGGGCTTCTTCGCCGACGCCGATCCCGCCCACGCCAGCCCCGACGCCGACCCCGTCGCCCGTCCCTTCCCCCGCGCGTCCTCCCCGAACGCCGGTTCCGGCGCCTCCTTCTCCGGAGGAAACACCGACGGCTTCCTCCGGCACCGCGACGATCCCGGATCTTCCGGATCCGGATGTCGAGGCGCTGCGCAAAGGCTTGGCGCCGTGGGCCCTGGAGTGGCTCCGCCCGGATGATCCCCGCCCCTGGATCCAGATGGCGATCCGGGTCGAGCCGGAGCGTCGACGGCTTCGGGGCCGGATGCGGGTCACTTACCGGAACCGGGAGGGGGTTCCCCTTTCTGCTATCTGCTTCCGGGCCTTCGCCAACGCCCGCTCCTCGGGCGGGAGCCGGATGGAGGTGGGGGATGTGCGGGTGGGTGAGCAGCACGTCCCGCCTATCTGGAGCCCGGATCGCACGGCGTTCACCGTGACGCTCCCGGTGGCGTTCCCTCCAGGCTCCCCGGTCCAGGTGACCATGATCTTCACCACCACCCTGGGGGTTCGGGAGAGCGGTTATGGGCTGATGCGAGCCCATCCGGACGGACGGATGGTGGCCTATTACGGCTATCCGGAGGTGGCGCGGGTGGCGAACGGACGCTGCGTCCTGGACCCGCCCTGGGAGAACGGGGATCTTCACCAGGCGGAGGCCGCCCACTTCTGGATCCGCCTGGCGCTTCCGGAAGGGATGGAGGCGGCGATCAGTGGGGTGGAAGTGGCTTCCCGGGAGGGAGAACGAGAAGCCGTCGCCCCGTTCGCCCGGAATGTGGCGCTGGTCGTTGGGCCCATGGAGCGGCGGACGATGGAGGCAAAGGGCCTGCGAGTGAATGGTTTCTTCCTGAAAGCGGATGAGGGGAACTTCGAACAGGGAATGGAGGATGCCCTGGATGCGCTGGAACGATTCGGAGAGGCCTTCGGTCCCTATCCGTTCCCGGAACTGGATGTGGTGGAGGCGCC
>JAUQQB010000460.1 GCA_030550075.1 Chloroflexota bacterium
CCCCGCCCCAACGGGCCGTGGGGAGGGGGGAGAAAAAAATATTTTGGGGCCGAGCCGAAGGCGCGCGGCTCGGCCCCAAAAGCCCTCAGGAGGAAACCGCCTATATCCGTATAGGCATTGCGGGAGAACGGCTGAATAGTTACTGGGAAACTACCCAGGCTCTGGGAATCCGAGAATGACCACTTCCCACTGACAGATGCCCGGTTTCCGGGATGTGGCTTCCAATTCTCGAGACACTGAGCAAGCTCCTCCCCCCTTCCCTCATGCCCGCGGCCTCATATACGTCAACTAAACCGGAGACAGGCAATGGGGTGATGCCGATCCGCTGCCTGCTCCAGCGACTTTTCCGGGTGTGCTATTATGAAGAAAACGAGGAAACCAAAGGAGCTTCCTTGCTGAAATTCAGCCCAGGTGAATCCCTATGCGTCCGTTAACGACGATTACCCCTCCACCCATCGCGCGGCTGATTGAGGCTCTGGTGAAGTTGCCCGGGATCGGGCCGAAGACCGCCTCCCGTCTGGCCTTTTACCTCCTTCGAGCGCCGGACGAGGAGGTGATGGCTCTCGCGGAGGCGTTGCGGGAGCTCAAGCAACAGACCCGCCTATGTGAGGTCTGCTTCCACATCACCGACGAAAGTCCGTGCGTGATCTGTCGGGATGAGCGACGCGACCATGGGTTGATTTGCGTGGTGGAGGAACCCCTGGACGTGCTGGCCATTGAGCGCACCGGAGAATACACCGGGGTCTATCATGTGCTCCACGGGGTGATCTCCCCCATGGATGGCATTGGACCGGAGCATCTTCGAATTCGGGAACTCGTGGAACGGGTAGAGCGCGAGGCCCCGCGGGAGGTGATCCTGGCCACCAATCCCAGCCTGGAGGGGGAGAACACGGCGGTCTATATCCATCGGTTACTTACCCCGCTAGGGCTGCGCATCACTCGCCTGGCGCGGGGTCTACCGGTGGGCGGCGATCTGGAATACGCCGACGAAATCACCCTGGTTCGCGCCCTCCAGGGCCGACAGGAGATGGGATGAAGGGAAGGTTGGACGCGCCGCTTTTCTCCCTGTGCCGCTTCGCGCCGGGAGAGGGCGTAGGAAAAAATAAGAACTCGAAGGCTCGAGCCCCTGCATCTTCCATAGGAGTTGCGCAGTTGGCCTTCCTCCCCGGGCTTTTGGGGGGCTCCTCGACTCCCCTTCGTCCGAGACCAACTGCGTAGGTCCTATTCTATCATCTGGGAGGCCATTGGCCATGACAGCGCCGATCATGCGCATCGAGCGGATCGCGGATCACGTGGGCCAGGAGGTCACCGTTCAGGGCTGGCTTTATAACAAGACCGACAAAGGCCGCCTTTACTTCCTGCTGGTGCGGGATGGAACTGGAATCGCTCAGTGCGTGGTGTCCATGCGGGATGTCTCTGCCGAGATCTTTGAGGCCGCCCGCCATGTGACCCTGGAGTCCTCCCTCATCGTCACCGGCACGGTCCGCCAGGATGCCCGGGCGCCAGGAATCCCGGGGGGGTACGAGATCGCGGTCCGCGAGATCCGTATTGTTCACCTGGCCCAGGACTATCCGATTGGCCCGAAGGAGCACGGGGTGGAATTCCTGCTGGATCACCGGCATCTGTGGTTGCGCTCCTCTCGCCAGTGGGCGATTCAGCGTATCCGCGCGACGGTGATCCGGGCGATCCGGGACTGGCTGGATGGACATGGGTTCCTGAACGTGGACACACCATTGCTCACGGCGACGGCGGCGGAGGGGACCACCACCCTTTTCCCGGTGGATTATTTCGGGGAGCGCCTCTATCTGGCCCAAACCGGGCAACTTTATAACGAGGCCAACATCTTTGCCTTCGGCCGGGTGTATTGTTTCGGGCCGGCCTTCCGGGCGGAGCGCTCCAAGACCCGGCGGCATCTCCTGGAGTTCTGGATGGTGGAGCCGGAGATGGCCTTCTGCACCTTTGAGGAGATGCTGGAGATCGCCGAGCGACTGGTCTCGTATGTGGTTGCCCGCGTGCTGGAAGAGCGGCGTAGCGAGCTCCGGGTGCTGGAGCGCGATACCGCGCCTTTAGAGAAAGTAACGCCGCCCTTTCCGCGCATCCCTTATGATGAGGCGGTCCGCCTGCTGAATGAATGGGCAGAGGAGGCGACAGATCCAGAACGACAGGCCGCCCTGCGGATCGAATGGGGAGATGACCTCGGGGCGCCTCACGAGACGGCGCTCTCCCTATACTTTGAGAAGCCGGTCTTCGTCACTCATTACCCGGCAGCCGTCAAGGCCTTCTACATGCAGCCAGACCCGCAGCGGCCGGAGGTGGTCCGCTGCGCCGATCTGCTGGCTCCGGAGGGCTATGGGGAGATCATCGGGGGCAGTGAACGGATTGCCGATTACGATCTCCTGTTACGGCGGATCCAAGAGCACAATCTCCCACTGGAGGAATACCAGTGGTATCTGGATTTGCGACGCTACGGGTCGGTGCCCCATAGTGGGTTCGGATTAGGGATTGAGCGCACGGTGGCCTGGATCTGCCATCTGGATCATATCCGGGAGGCCGTTGCCTTCCCGCGAATGCTCTACCGGTATCGGCCGTAAGATCGCCCGCGGGTTGCCTGAGCGTCTGATTTCTTTGGGAGTTGGTAACTGTTCCGCCTGGCCGCATTCGGTTCGGAGCTCCTGCGGAGAGACGGAAGGGCCCCATCCCCCTCGATCCCCCCTCCCCGAGGTCTAGAGAGCCATGGGGAGAGGGGATGAAAAATATTTTGGGGGCCGAGC
>JAUQQB010000461.1 GCA_030550075.1 Chloroflexota bacterium
CTGACAGCGATCCCTCCGAAGGGTTGGGGAGACTGTGGCCAGCCCTTTCGCTATGGATTCTGCGGGTCCATGAGGGATTGCAGGAAACGTATGCCCGTTATCCGTTTATCGCCTATGGCACGGATTGGCTGGCCTTTGGCCACCTGGTGATCGCCATCGGTTTCCTGGGCGCGCTTCAGGATCCCGTGCGGCATCGGTGGATCATCGAATGGGGGATGATCGCCTGTCTTCTGGTAGTGCCATGGGCTTTCATCTTCGGCCACCTTCGCAGGATTCCGTTCTTCTGGCGTCTGATCGATTGCAGTTTTGGGATCTTCGGTCTTGTTCCCCTGATCGTGGTCTGTCGGGAGATCCGCCGGCTGGTCTGGCATCCGGAGGTCCTTCCTCAAGCGCAGCGTTAGCGCCGCCCGGGCTCGCCCGCTCCAGACGAAAGGATCAATCGCACCACGCGTTCATAGAGCAGATAATCCCAGGCCCATCCGGAGAGGACCACCAGTCGGTTCCGCATACCAATCAGTCGCACCAGGTGCACTCCGAGCCACAGGAGCCATGCCGGGAAGCCAGTGAAGGCGCGCCCGAAGACATGGGCGACGGCGGCGTTCCGCCCCAGGGTGACCAGCGTGCCGGGATCCCGATAGCGAAAAGGCTCGGGCGAGCGGCCCCGCAGGGCTCGCAGGATGTTCCGGGCTGCCCATGTCCCCTGCTGGATCGCCACCGGAGCAACCATCGGCAGCTTCCCAGCGCCTTCGGGTAACGCCAGATCCCCCACGATATAAATCTCCGGGTGGCCAGGCACCTGCAGCGTGGGGGCCACTTGTACCCGCCCCCCGGGTCCGATGGGAAGGCCGAGAGCCTCACCCAGAGGATTCCCCCTCACGCCCGCCGTCCACACCACCGTACCGGTCTCTATGAACGCCCCGTCGCGCAGACGCACGCGCCCGGGCTCCACGGCTTCCACCATGGTCATCAGGCGGACGTCTACCCCCAGCCGGCGGAGGCGAGCAGCAGCGTAGGCGCGGAGCGATCCCGGGAGGCCCGGCAGCAATTCCTCCATCGCTTCCAGGAGGATCACCCGGACTTCCTGAAAATCCAGGGTGGGGAAATCCCTCCGGAGGGGGCGGGCGATGAGCTCGGCGAGGGCGCCGGCGAACTCCACGCCTGTCGGCCCGCCGCCGATGATGGTGAACGTGAGCATCTGGCGCCGCTGGAACGGATCCGGCTCCCGGGCCGCCCGTTCGAAGGAGGCCAGGATGTGGTTGCGCAATGCGATCGCCTGATCCAGGTTTTTGAGGAAGAAAGCGTGTTCAGCAACCCCGGACACCCCGAAGGTGTGTTCGACGCTGCCGGGGGCCAGGATCAGGAAATCATAGGGGATCGGCGGGCCATCGGTCTCCAGCCGACGGGCTTCGACGTTAAGCGCCCGGACCTCGGCCATCTCGAACCCGACGTTGGGGAAGCGGCGCAGGAACCCCCGAATAGGGAAAGCGATGGCCTCCGGCTCGATCTCGGCGGCGGCGACCTGATAGAGCAGAGGGAAGAAGGTGTGGTGGTTCCGCCGATCCACCAGCAGCACCTCCACGGGCTCAAAGGCGAGGGTCCGCGCCGCCCACAACCTGCCGAACCCTGCGCCCACCACAACCACTCGCGGCCGACCCCACCCGGCCATCGCGTCCTCCTCCCCTGGGGATCTCACTGCCCATCGCGCCATCCGGGTGGCTGACGGGAGGCTCGTGGCGCGCGATGAGCATCCGGCGAAGCCTCCTGTATCTTAATCCGGGGCTGATCCCTTTGCTTGTTCCAGGTCAAGGATGGGATCCTACGGATTGTTGCAAAATAAGGTAGCGCTTACATCGCGAACGATCCACTCTTTTGTCCCTCCGCATGGTCCCGCGGGATGTGGGGAAGAGCTAAGGTGAAGTTGGGGATCTGGGGGGCGCAAAGGCACGCCCCTGGATCTCAAAGGATCGTTTTCTTCCCCTCCCCACGGCTCTTTGGGCTGTGGGGAGGGAAAGCAGTGAAGCGTTTGAGGCTGTTTGAAACGGAGAGGAACTCTATGCCTTTACGGATGCGATTCCCCCTGATGCTGATCGGGATCCTGACGCTGCTCGTCGGGCTGTGGGCAGGGTGGATCCGGATCGGATGGGCGTTTCCCCGGCCGAACCCGGCCTGGCCCGGTGCCCACGGCGTGCTGATGATCTCGGGCTTCCTGGGCACCCTGATCACGCTGGAACGGGCCGTCGTCGGCCCTCGCTGGTCCTGGGTGGCGCCGATCCTGGCGGCCCTGGGGAGCCTCACGCTGCTCCTCATGTCGCCGACGGATCTGAGCGCCGTGCTGTTCCTGGGCAGCGCGGCGGCGCTGACGGCGTTCTTCGCCCACGCCGTCCGGCAGCGTATGGATCCTTCGATCCCGGTCCTGGGGTTAGGGGCCACGGCATGGGGGATCGGCCAGCTGGTCTGGCTGGGCAGCGGTTCGCTGGCGAAAGCCGCGCCGTGGTGGACGGCGTTTCTGGTGCTGACCATCGTGGGGGAACGGCTGGAGCTCGCGCGGGTGATCCTCCGGGGGCGGGGGATGGCCGGGCCGTTCTGGGTCGGCGTAGGGCTGGTGCTCTTCGGGCTGATCCTGGGCCTGCTCCTCCCGGCGTGGGGTCAGCGGGTTCTGGGGTTGGGGTGGCTAACCCTGGCGGCCTGGCTCGCCCGGTATGATATCGCCCGCCGCACCGTGCGCCAGCATGGGCTGGTGCGTTATATCGCGCTCTCCATGCTCGC
>JAUQQB010000462.1 GCA_030550075.1 Chloroflexota bacterium
CCCCGCTCCGCCCCCAAAGCCCCTATGGGAAACGAACTGCGTAAGTCCTATTCGGGATAGGCGTTACGCGGTTGACCTTCTCCCTCGAGTTTCCGGGCTGGGAGGGGGCGCCGAAGGTGCCCCTCCCAGCCCGGAAATCATAACCCCCCACACGGCTGAAAGGCGCGGGGAGGAAGGATAAAGCCGGAACGAGCATCATTGGTTATGAGGAAGGGGTTTCAACAGGCCTTTTCAATGACGGCTCGCCGCAGAGATCTCATGAAGCTCGGAGCGTGAACGATGCCCAGGGCCTCTGCATCCCGCAAACGTTACCATCTGATCACGCTGGGCTGCGCGAAGAACGCGGTCGATTCCGTCAGCATGGCTCAGCTGCTGGAGGGGGCCGGGTATGAATCCGTGGATCGCCCGGCCCGAGCGGATGTGCTCATTGTGAACACCTGTGGTTTCATCGAAGCGGCCCGGCAGGAATCCCTTCAGGCGCTGCGGGAGCTGGCCGCGCGGAAGAAGAAAGGGCAGCTGCTCATCGCCGCCGGATGCCTCGCCCAGCGGTGGGGAGCCCGCCTGGTGGAAGAGGTGCCCGGGATTGACGGCGTGATCGGCACCCGGCGATGGATGGATATCCTGGAGTTTATCGAGCGGCTGCGGGGGCGCATGGGTCCGGGGCCCCTCTTCCACATTCCGGAGAATGGGCCGATCCGACGAGAGGAGCGTGGGGTGCTGCGAGCCGCAGTTCAGGGGGTCAGCGCCTATCTGAAGATCGCCGATGGCTGCCGCCGCCCATGTGCGTTCTGCGCCATCCCCCTCATCAAAGGGCCTGCCGTCAGCCGTCCGCCGGAGTTCATCTGGGCGGAAGCCCGTCGCCTGGTCGATCAGGGGGTTCGAGAGCTGATCCTGATCGCCCAGGACACCACGGATTACGGCCACGATCTGGGGATGCGGGATGGGCTGCCCACCCTGATTGAGGGCCTGGTACAGCGGGTCCCGGAGGTGAAGTGGATCCGCATCATGTATGCCTATCCCGGCGCCGTCTCCGATCGTCTGATCGAGGTGATGGCCCGCTATCCCCAGGTGGCGCATTACCTGGATCTGCCGCTACAGCATGGCCATCCTGCGGTGCTGCGTCGGATGCGTCGCCCAGCAAACATCGAGTGGGTCTATCGCACCATCGAAAAGCTGCGGAAGGCCATGCCCGATATCGCCATCCGCACCACCTTCATTGTGGGCTATCCGGGGGAGACCGAGGAGGAATTCGAGGCATTGCTCCGGTTCATCCGGGATCTGGAGTTTGACCGCGTCGGATGCTTCACCTATTCGTATGAGCCGGAGACGCCCTCGGCCCGGCAGCCCGGTCATCTCCCGGAGGAAGTCAAACGGGAGCGCTACGAGCGGCTGATGGCGGTCCAGCAGCCGATCTCCCTGCGCAAGAACCAGGCGCTGGTCGGGAAGACCCTGGAGGTGCTGATCGAAGGGGCTGGGGATGGGTTGAGCGTGGGACGGACCTATCGGGATGCCCCGGAGATCGATGGGCTGGTGCTGGTGGAGGGGGAGTGGCCGGTGGGCCAGTTCCTCCCGGTGCGCATGACCGGGGCGATGACGTATGACCTCGTTGGCGTGGTGGAAACGTCCTCGCCCCAGGAAGGGGCCCCTGTTCGCCTCTCCAGGCAGCCCTCCAGGCCCTAACCCTTGTGGCGTTCTAAGCGGATGGTTCCCAATTTCGTCGAATGTGATGAAATCACGTGGTCGCCCCATTGAATAATGGCGATGTTTCTCCGTGAGATGTGGGCTCCCTTCGGCGGCCCGCACCCTGCGAAGAAACGAATCTGGGGTGCGTTGCCGTTTGCTTTTCAGCAGCGTAATATGGTCATGGACAGGCGCTCTACGCAGCAAAGCGATTGGCGGGCAACTCTCGAAGAGCGGTTCTGTCGGGGGAGGTTAAAAATGAGTGTAACCGCTACGAACGAATCCGAGCTGAAGGAGCTGGTGAATCGATTGCTGGCTGAGGTGAATGAATTGAAGGAATTGGTGGCAGAGCAGGAGAAGAGGAGGCAGCGCGCTGCGGGAGAGGAAACCAGGGGCCAGGAGACAGCGGATCAGAAAATGACCCGCCTCCGGAAGGCGATCCTGGAAAACCTCCATCGGCGTGGCCCGACCCTCCTCCCCGAACTGGCCGCCGCAACGCTCTCCCTCCCGGACGAAATCCGCCCCGTCCTGCAGGCGATGGAGGAAGAGGGACTGGTGGAGATCCAGACCACGCGGGGGTGGGCCGTGGTCTCCCTCACCACGCGGGGGCGGGACGCGATTCGCAATCCATAAAGCGGGGTGGGCGGATGGCCGCGCACGAGGTGGTCAACGCGCTGGGCCCCTATCTGGTCGCATTCTTACTGGCCTGCCTCTGGGCCCTGACAGAGGTGATCCAGACCTTTCGGAGCGACCTTCGTCGGGCGTTGTGGAGCAGATGGAGCGGGCTGCTGATAGGGGTGAACGGGGCCTTTGCCCTTCTGGTCTTCCTCCTGGCCCGATCCGCCTTTCCCTCAGCTCATCCTTATCTCCTGGCCCTGGCCACGGGAGTAGGATGGCAGGCCTTCATTCGCACTCGCATCAATCTCCTCCAGCCCCTCAGCCCGGCGATGGGAGAGGCGGTTTCCCTTTCCCTGGCCGACCTTTACGGTCGCTTTCAGCGCTTCTGCTGGGAGCAGATCAACCAGAGCCTCCTTTACGGCCGCATCCGCCTTCTGGAAAGAGCCGTCCGTCTCCCCGTGGAGGA
>JAUQQB010000463.1 GCA_030550075.1 Chloroflexota bacterium
GCCCCGCTCCGCCCCCAAAGCCCCCATGGGATAGGTACCACACGAATTCGTGTAGTACCTTTCTCCCGAACGAACTGCGTAAGTCCTAATTGGGATAGAGGGGAAGATCGGGATGGGCAGCAAGCTACAGAAAGTCATCCTCCGGGATCGGCGTCTGATCCCGCCCTTCAATGAGCCAGCGCGGGAGCTGATGGTCCTGAATAAGCCGCTCTGGCTCCACCAACGGGATCTTCTTGCTCCTTATTGCGACGAGGAAGCGGAGGTCAATTCTCTGGAGGAGGTCCCGGATGAGCGGGTGCCGACCCTCGTGTATCGGGACAACCTGTTCTTCGATGAGCCGTTCCTCCGGACGTTTCTGGAACGGGCGCGGCGGCTGGGGAAAGCCTGCCGGGTGGCCTTCGCCCTGAACGATCCAGCGATCGTCCATCATGCGCTTCCCCTCCAGCGAGGGATCCGGAGAGAGGGGGATGTTTACGTTGCCGATCTGTGGTATTTTCCCTATGGGAAAGAGCCTTACGCGCGCCCCCTGGTCATCGAAACCCTGGCCCGGGAGATCGGCTACTATCGGGTGCCCCGCTACATGGCGCCGAACCAGGGGGACCTCACGTTCTGGGTGCCTCTGCGGGCTTTCCTCTCGATCGAGCACTGGGTTCACATCTTCATGGCCAATTCCCCCTTCGGGATCTTCGCCGAGGGCGCGCGGATGGAAGCCCGGATCCAGCGTCTGGACGTCAAGCTCCGCATCCTCTGGCGGGCGATGCTGGAGCGGCGCCAGGTCCTTTCCTCCTCGGCCCTGATCCGCATCGGGCGCAATGTTCAGATCGATCCCACGGCGATCCTGCAGGGGCCGACGATCATTGGGGACAATGTAACCATCGGGGCCGGGGCCGTCATCGCGAACAGCATCATCGGCAGCAACGTCAACATCGGGCAGGGGGTTCAGGTGTTGCTGAGCGTGGTCGGCGATGGCTGTTTCCTCCCCTTCCGGGCGGCCCTCTTCATGACCACGATGATGGAGCATTCGATGGTGGCCCAGAACACCTGCCTGCAGCTGTGCGTGGTGGGCCGTGACACGTTCATCGGCGCGGGGACCACCTTCACGGATTTCAATCTGCTGCCCAAGCCCATCCGCACCCATTTCCGGGGCGAGCTGGTGGAGGCCGGGATGCCGGTCCTGGGGGGCTGCGTGGGACATCACTGCCGTCTGGGGTCCGGCCTGGTGATCTACCCCGCCCGCATGATCGAATCCGATGTGGTCCTCTTCGCCACCTCCGATCATCATGTGATTACCCGGAACGTGTATTACGAAGACAGCGATCATCTGCGGATCCCGGGCGGGGCGGCCCTGTACCCGCGGCTATATCCGCGGGAGGAAGTGGAAATTTCCTCCGGGATGGCCCTGTGAGCGCTGGGCAGGAACCGCGGGGCGGCTGCAGGATGGATAACTTTGCCTTCATCATTCATCCGATCGATCCGAAGCGGGATGTGCAACGCAAATTCCCTCTCCTGGGCCGCCTGTTGCCCGTGGCGGCGATCCACTTCTTCTCCGCTTATTTCCCCCCGGTTTACATTTCCCATATCACGGGCGTCCGCTCCCGGGCGACCGGCAAAGAGATTGAGGGATGGCTGGTGGCCTGCCCGCTGACCCCGCAGCGGATGCTTTCGATGCCGCCCGAACGGGTGTATCGCAAGATTATCGAAACGGGGCGGCTGGCGGAGCGGCTGGGCGCCCGGATCCTGGGGCTGGGGGCCTTCACCTCCGTGGTGGGCGATGCCGGGGTCACGATCGCGAAGCATCTGCGCATCCCGGTGACGACCGGGGATAGCTATACGGTGGCCGTCGCGGTGCAGGCGCTCCGCGAAGCGGCCCGACGGATGGGGATCGCGCTGACGGAAGCCACGGGGGCAGTAGTGGGGGCGACCGGCGCCATCGGGCGGATCGCCGCCCGGCTGCTGGCCCGGGAGGTCCCGCGGGTGATTCTGGTGGGCCGCCGCCCGGAGCGCCTGCTTCGAGTCCGGGCGGAGGTGGAAGCGGAGGGCGCGGAGGTGAAGGTCGCCACGGATGTCGAAGCGATCCGGGATGCGGATCTCATCCTCGCGGTGAGCAGTGCCCTGGAGGCCATCATCCGGCCCGAGCATCTGAAACCGGGGGCAGTGGTTTACGATGTCGCCCTTCCCCGGGACGTCTCTCAGGCAGTGGCCGCGCAGCGGGATGATGTGCTGGTGATTGACGGGGGGATGGTGGAGGTTCCCGGCGAAGTGGATTTCGGGTTCGATTTCGGGTTCCCGCCCCGCATGGCCTACGCGTGCATGGCGGAGACCATGATCCTGGCCCTGGAGGGGCGGTATGAATCGTATACCCTGGGGCGGAAGCTCCGCATGGAGAAAGTGGAGGAGATCGCCCGGCTGGCGGAGAAGCATGGGTTCCGTCTCGGGGGCTTCCAGTCCTTCGGCCGGCCGGTGACCGAGGAGCAGATCGAGCGCATCCGCCGCAACGCCCGCCGTTGAGAAAAGTTTTTGGGGCGTGGGCGTGCCTTTGGCGCGACCTCCAGATCCCCATGCCCGACAATCAATCCTCAGGAAGTAAAACATTCGTTGATTCCGCGTCGAGCAAGCGCCCAGCAAAATGGCAGGTTTTGATTATATAACCCACTTTCCGCAGTTAGCTAGTGTCCTGATAGCATTTTTCCACGTAGGGGCCGAGCAAACGAAGGAGTTGGTGATGCACGGGTTTGAGGTTCACCACCTGCTGCTGAACAT
>JAUQQB010000464.1 GCA_030550075.1 Chloroflexota bacterium
GGGCGACCACGCTGTAGCTGATCACCGGCGTGGGCACGGCTCGATCGCACAGATAGGCCCGGATGCCGTTGCCGGCCAGGACCTCTGCGCAGGCCTCCGCGAAGTGCTCGGAGGCAAAGCGATGATCGTAGCCAATCACCACCCCGCCCTCCGCTTGGCCGGTGTCCAGCAGCCACTGGGCGAAGCCCTGCGCGCATCGCCGGACATTCGCAAACGTATAGTCGTCAGCGATGCGGCCGCGCCATCCGTCGGTGCCGAAGCGGATGACCGTCATCTCAGCCCTCCCGGATCCCATATTCCTGCTTCACCAGCTCCAGATCCGCGTCCACCATGATTTTCACTAACTGCTCGAAGGTCACCGAAGGCGCCCACCCGAGCTTGGTCCGCGCCTTGGTTGCGTCGCCCACCAGGAGGTCCACATCGGCAGGGCGATAGAGGGCCGGGTCCACCACCACGTATTTCTTCCAGTCCAGGCCCAGGTAATCAAAGGCCAGCTCCACGAACTCCCGCACCGAATGGGTCTCCCCGGTGGCGATCACGTAGTCCTCCGGCTCGTCCTGTTGCAACATCAGCCACATCGCCCGCACGTAATCGGGGGCGTAGCCCCAGTCCCGGCGAGCTTCCAGGTTCCCCAGGCGGAGCTCATGGGCCAGGCCCAGCTTGATCTTCGCCGCCGTATAGGTGATCTTGCGGGTGACGAACTCCAGCCCCCGGCGCGGGCTCTCGTGGTTGAAGCAGATCCCGGAAACGGCGAACATCCCGTAGCTTTCCCGGTAATTCACCGTGATCCAGTGAGCATATACCTTGGCCACCCCATAGGGGCTGCGAGGGTGGAAGGGGGTGTTCTCATTCTGGGGAACCTCCTTCACTTTCCCGAACATCTCGCTGCTGGAAGCCTGGTAGAAGCGAATGGTGGGATCCACCAGGCGGATGGCCTCCAGCAGGCGGGTGACACCGAGGGCGGTGAACTCCCCGGTGAGGACCGGCTGCTTGAAGGAGGTCGGCACGAAGGACTGGGCGGCCAGATTGTAGACTTCGTGAGGCCGGTATTCCCGCAGGATATCAATCAGAGAGGATTGATCCAGCAGATCTCCCTGGACCAGGGTGATGCGATCCTGGATATGGCGGATCCGTTCGAAATTGATGGTGCTGGTGCGACGGACCATCCCGATCACTTCGTACCCCTTCTCCAGCAGGAACTCCGCCAAGTACGAGCCGTCCTGCCCGGTGATACCGGTGATCAGAGCGCGCTTCTTCTCCATCTCCAGTCAGCCTCCTTTTCGATTGAGATAAAGGGCTCAGAGCTGGCGCCCCTTTTCTTCTCAAAATTCGATTCTGAGATCCCATCGGCCACAATGCGAACGCCACCCCGGCCATGAAACCTCGTAGGAAGAGTGATTACCCGTGACGCCTCTTTCGCTCCTCACGGGCTCGAGCCCGCCATTCCTCCAGCACGTCCTGCAAGGACTGCTCCAGGGGGATGCGAGGCTCCCATCCCAGCCGCTCCCGGATGCGGGCGGTGTCAGCTGCGCTGATTGGGATCTCCACCGGGCGGATGCGCTGGGGATCTACTTCCACCCGGACGTTCACCCAGGCCATGCCGAGGAGAAGCTCCAGCACCTCCCGGATGGGACGGGGTCGGCCAGACCCGATGTTGTAGACTTCACCGGGCTCCCCTCGCTCCAGCAACAGGCGATACGCACGCGCCACATCCCGGACGTCGGTGAAATCCCGCTGGGCGTCCAGGTTCCCCACTCGCAACACCGGCTCCTGGAGCCCCGCCTCAATCCAGGCGATCTGCCGGGCAAGGGAAGGAACCACAAAACGGGGATCCTGGCCGGGGCCGATGTGATTGAAGGGACGGACCCGAACGATCGGCAGGGCGTAAGCCGTCGCATAGAGGGCGGCCAACCAATCCTGGGCGGCCTTGCTGATTCCATACGGGTTGGCCGGGCGGAATGGGTGATCCTCCCGAACCGGAACTTCCTCCGGGCGGATCAGGCCATAGACTTCGTTCGAGGTCACAATCAGAACGCGGGGCCGCAAGCCCAGCGCCCGGATGCCATCCAGCAGATTCAAGGTGCCCCGCACGTTGGTCTCGAAGGTCCCCCAGGGATCCCTCCAGGATTCCGCCACATCGGACTGGGCGGCCAGGTGGATAATACCCTCCGGTTGCACGCGGGCAAGCTCCTGACGGACCGCTTCTGGATCCCGAAGGTCTACCTGAGCAAGCCGCAGGCGATCGGGAAGCCCGTTCACGGGCCGTCGGGCCCATCCCCAGAGCCCCCAGTCCGTCTCTTGATCCAGGATGCAGGCAAGGTGACGACCGACGAAGCCGCCCACGCCGGTAATGAGCAGACGCAAAGACAGTTGCCCCCTCTTCGGGATTGGGAAAGCATATCGCTTCGAATTATACCGTAACGCCAATAACCGTCCGAGGATCCCGAATGAAAGAAAGCACGTGAGCATCCCCAGAGCTGGAGGTCCTGAAAAGTAATCCGACGCGGCGCTGAGGAGTTTTCAGCCCTCGCACCTCACCGCTCGCTTAGCTCTCTGAAACCCCTCGGATGGAGAAAGCTGTAATTTGCCGAATTTTGACAGGTGGGATCTGGACTGGAATTTGGACAAAGCGTGCCACAGAACTTGCTATCGCGGTGTGCTCTATGGAGGATACCCCACGAATTCGTGTAATCCCTTGGAGTGGAGCAAGCCTCTCCTCGCGGCCCAACGGGCCGCGAGGAGAGGGGACATTCA
>JAUQQB010000465.1 GCA_030550075.1 Chloroflexota bacterium
GCCGTGGGAATCATCAGCATCTCCCCCATGGTGAGCAGCACCATGCTGAACAGGAAGGCCGGGAAGCTTCCCCCCAGCGCCACGCTGCCCACCCCCAGGGCGTAGAAGAGCGAGCCCGCCACCAGGACCGGCAGCTCCCGGAACCGGGACGCCAGCCGCGTGATCCCATACTGGAACGCGACCACCATCGCCGCGTTGGTGGTCATGATGAACCCGTAAAGACGCTCCGGAACTCCGAAGTTCTCCTTCACGTAAACCGGAAGCAGCACCATCATCAGCGAGTAGGCCATCCCGGCCAGGGTGTAAAAGCCGCAGAAGGCCAGGAAGGGGCGATCCTTCAGGATCCCTTCATAGCCCTCCCCCCAGAAAGACCTTCTCGAGGCCTCCAGGGTCTGCGGACGGGTCTCCCGGGCCCATAGGAGCACCAGCAGGGCGAAAAGGATCTGGGCGGCGCCCCCCAGGGCGAAGGCCAGGGAATAAGAAGCCGACACAATAAAGCCCCCGATGGCCGGGCCGATGGCCACGCCCAGGTTGGCGATCATGCGCAGCAGGGCATACGCCGATGCCCGACGCGAGGGCTCGATCAGATCCGCCACCATCGCGTCGCCCCCTACCCGGTAGATCGGCCCGAACCCGCCCATGAAGGCCATCAGCATCGCCCATGCGAGAAGAGAGGTGGCCGGGATCATCCCCAGCATGGTCAGCCCGCCTCCCAGAAGGCCCACCACCATCGCCCCCTTCCGGCCGAAGCGGTCCACGACCAGCCCGGCGATCGCCGTGGTCGCCAGGCCCACCGCGGCGTTCAGGGTGAGCAGGGAGGTGATCAATGTAAGCGGAGCGGCAAGGCGCTGCCGAAGGTAAAGGGTGAGGAACGGCCAGACCATGCTCCCGCCGGTTGCGCTGAGCCACGTTCCCCAGAAGAGCAGCCAGAACTCCCACGGATAACGTTTCCCCCACGACCATTGCAGCAACATAAGCCTCCTGAACTCGGCTGGAGATAGTGAGCATCGGATGCAGAGATGAACGCTGAAGCCCCGTCCCTGCGCGAAAGGAGCTGAGCGCATGCCCGAACAATGCGAGGTTCGGTTTTGCGCCACCCTACCTCATCGGACTCCTGGGGGCCGAGCGGACCGACCGAACTCGCCAGTGATCACTGGAAATGGGCACGGCAGGTGCCGCCCCGAATGTTTCAGACATGCTCTGAGGGTTGGGACGGCCACCTCGCCCCTAAAAAGCTCCAGGAGATCGGTGACATCATTGCGTGAGCGAATGGACCAGTTACGAACCCGGCCCTGGGAGCGGGCCTCAAAGCCCACCGCTTCCCTATCCCAATTTTTCCTATTCTCCCTTGCCCACGCTGTGAAGTGGCGTGGAGGAGGAAGTTAGAGGAGAGGGACGGACCGAAATTATGAGCGAGGACCGTTTGAATTGCAAGCCAGCAATCCTTATATGAGCGAGAACCACGGTGTGGCTGGAGGTCATCCTCCTGACTCCTAAGCCCATGTCCGAATCACCCCAGGATTTTCAGGATGCTGATGGCCTCCAGCGCTCGCATCTCACAAAATGAACGTTAGCCCCTCTCTCAGCTTTCGAGCAGCAGGGAGGGGAACTCAAGGGGAATCCATGCCAGCTTCATTATTGAGCCTTGTCTTGTTAAGGTTATAATCCCAAAGCCGATCTGAGGTTCCACCAGCGAGGAGGATGGGAGTCCCTCTCCCTAAACCCATCGCGAGGAGTTGGGTCTCGCTCCAAATCTCCCGCTTCCAGGCGTTTCTTTCGCACCGCGAGACTCCATAGACCTGCTGTGTAATTCCGGTGAAGGGGCTTTGGGGTTGGGCAGGATTCCTTTGGCATGTTCCGTTCTCAGGGTTCCCTCAGAGTTTTGAGGGAAAGTTCATATGATTCTGAGGTTGGCTCTTCCCTCTGAAACATTCAATAAGGCTTGGGGAAGAGGGGCTCGTAGGGTTCCGCGTTCGGGGGTCAGGTTGAGGGCCAAAGGCCCCCGACCTGACCCCCGAACCCCTCGCGACCATCAACTCCGATGACCTGCAAACGCAAGCCCTGAGGTTTTTGAGAGCTGGGCTGGGGGCGAAGGTTTCCATGTCTACCCCCCAGGTGCCCGAAATCTAAAGCGGGAAAGCACTCCAAGCCCCAGAGGCAAAGGAGAATGACTCCCATGAGGCGGATTGTCCATCTTGTTAAAAGGAAAGTCTGGATGTGGGCGCTTGTGATGGTGGCGGCGGGAGCCTTTCCCTCATTTCCGGCCTCACCCCCACCGGCTCAAGCCCACACGCCCTTCCAGGTCTCTGCCGAGCGACCTTTCGGGTTGCCCTTTGCAGAGCCGCCCGGCCCAAGCACCTGGTTGATGGTCCAGCCCTATGGGAACACGGTGGGCGCCTTTCGTCAGCGGAACACGACCTATCGGGCGGGCCAGGGGCTGCACTTCGGCATCGACTTCGCGGCGCGGTGTGGAACCCCTGTGGTGGCCATCGGCGATGGGGTGGTCAGCGAGGTGGATGCCATGTTCCACGGCGCCGGGCCGCATAATCTAACAATCGATCATCCAAACGGCTACGCCTCCTTTTACGGCCACCTCCTGGAGCGTCCCGCGCTCTCCCCGGGGCAGCCGGTGCGCCGTGGTCAGGTCGTCGCGAAGGTGGGGGATCCCGATGGCACCTGCCGCTCCCGCCCCCATCTGCATCTGGAGATCCGGGATGCCCCGGGCCATCGTCGGGCGTATAACCCGGTGCAAC
>JAUQQB010000466.1 GCA_030550075.1 Chloroflexota bacterium
AGGATTGGGACGAGGCATTCTGGGAGGAGATCGTTCGTCAGCATCAGGAGTCCGTCTTTCGGTTACTTTACCTGATGCTTGGCGATGTCGAGGAGGCAGCCGACATCGCCCAGGAGACCTTCCTTCGGGCTTTTCAACATTGGAATCGCCGGGATCCCAACCGTCCGCTCCGTCCCTGGCTGTTGCGCATCGCAGCCAACCTGGCCCGGAACCGCCGCCGGGCCCTTGGCCGTTACTGGAAAGCCCTCCAGCGCTGGGTCCGGTTGCAGTCTTCGCCTGCGGAGGAAAGGGATTCGCTCCTGGAGGCCGCTGTCCGGCAGGAGGCTGCCGAGCGTCTGTGGCAGGCTATCCGGCGTCTGCGAGGCGCCGATCAGGAGACGCTTTATCTGCGCTATTTTCTGGAGCTGTCCGAGGAGGAGATCGCTCAGATCCAGAACGTGGCGGTCGGAACCGTGAAATCCCGGCTGCATCGCGCCCTACACCGCCTGCGCGCGGTGATCGAACGGGAGTTCCCTGAGCTGCTGGAGGAGACCTGAGGAGGAGATGGGAATGGAGCAGCGTCCGCGCCCGGATTGGGAGGATCGCCTTCAGAAGCTGGCCCGTCAGTTCCCCTATCCCCCCACCCCTGATCTGACGCATCGGATTCCGCGCCGATGGGCCGCGCCGACCGGAAGGCGCCGATGGGCCTGGGCCCTTGGGATCCTGGCGCTTTTGCTGGGGATTCTTCTGGTTTCCCCTGTTCGGGCGAGCCTCCTGGAGTTCCTCCAGCTGGGGGGGGTGCGCATCCGATTTCTTCCCATTACTTCCACTTCAATGCCTGCTCCGATCCCCTCGCCGACGCTCATCGGGACTTTCCCTGCTCCCATTTCAACAGCCTCACCGGAACGGGCCGGGCTGGATCTAAAGGGCGAGACAACGCTGGAGGCCGCGCAGGCCCACGTGCCCTTCCGGATCCGCCTTCCGACCTACCCGCCGGACCTGGGGCGACCGGATTGGGTATTCTTGCAGGATTGGGGAGGGCCGGTCGTGATTCTGGTGTGGCGGGATCCGGCGCGGCCGGACCGGGCGCGGCTGGCCCTGTTCCAGATCGGACCCGGGGCGTTCGTCGAGAAGTTCGCACCGCAGGTCCTCACCGCGACGACGGTGCATGGGCGACCCGCCCTATGGGCGGAGGGCCCCTACCTCATGCAGACCCGGTCGGGGCGATGGGAGCTCATGCGGCTGGTGGAGGGGCACGTGCTCCTCTGGACAGAGGGCGAGATCACGTATCGCCTGGAGACTATAACGGGAATGGAGGAAGCGGTGCGGATCGCGGAGTCCCTCTCGCCATAGACGCTCCCTTTGTGCCTGGAGATCCCCAACGACTTCACGCAGCGACATTGGGACTTCCTGATTTCGTCGTGTTTCCATTAAGAGTTACGCCTACCTCCAGGAACAAGATCGTCGGATTGCTGCATGCTTCGATGAGTGGAAGCGCTCCCGCGCCCTGGAGCGCCTGATCCTGTGGCGCCGACTTCAACTCATCACCGACGACGAGTTCGCCGCCTTCAGCCCGGAAACCCGCGCGACGGTGGAGTCCCTGCTTCAATGGAGCGCCAGGAAAGACCCGGATGCCTGCGCAAGTTCATGATCCATGAAAGTCACACGCGAGATTCCTTCGCCAGAGGCGAAAAGCCTCTGGCTCCGATGCAAAAGCCCCCGAAGGGGGCTTCCGGACCGCCTGATCGGGCTTTGTATCCTGAGCCCGCCGCGGAAGCGGCGGGCGGAGATGGGCGCTCCAGTCGCCTGTGGCAGGTAGCGCTTCATTCAGATTTGTTTTGAGGATATGAGATGGTGTGGGCCAATGGCCCCACCCCGGGGGATAAAAGAGATTTTGGGGGCGAGCCCCAAATCCCAAGGGACCAGAACCAAAAATCAAACTGGAAGGAGCCGTAGTTACAAGCGCCCCTGGTGAGTAGCCGAAAGTGGCAGGAATCCTGCGGCGCGATTTAGAATGATTTTGGTCATCGAAATGTCCGGGCGATCCTGTAACGCATGAGCCATGCCGCCCGGGCGAACCCTGAATCCCTCCGGAGGTGATCGATGACGGTGGAGCGCTTTGGGGCGGTGACGTTTCGCGGCAAGCCATTGACGGTGATCGGGGAGCCCCTGCGGGTGGGCGACCCGGCCCCCGATGTGGAGCTGGTCGCCCCCGATCTCACCTCGTTCCGCATCCGCAGCACCGACGGCAAGATCCGCATCCTCAGCGTGGTCCCCTCCCTGGACACCGGGGTATGCGACGCCCAGACCCGCCGGTTCGACCAGGAGGTCGCCCGTTTTGGAGATGAGGTGCTGTTGATCACGGTGAGCGCTGATCTGCCCTTCGCCCAGCGTCGCTGGGCTGCAGAGGCCAACGCCCAGCATGGGATCCTGGCCTCGGATCACCGGGAGATGGCCTTCGGCCGCGCCTACGGCACTTACATCAAGGAGCTGCGGCTCGAGCAACGGGCAGTCTTCGTGCTGGACCGGGATGGCATCATCCGATATGCGGAATACGTCCCGGAGATCGCCCAGCATCCGAACTATGACGCAGTCCTGGAGGCGGTCCGCGCTCTGAGCGGCCAGCCGGAACCCCGATAAGACACCTCCGCGTGCGCATAAGCGGTGATGGAGAGGCCGGGGATGGGTAGCGAAGCCGCCCGCCCCCGGTCTCTTTTCTTCCCCCATCGGTAACTATTCAGCCGTTCTCCCGCAGTGCCTATACGGATA
>JAUQQB010000467.1:0-913 GCA_030550075.1 Chloroflexota bacterium
TGACGCCCTCCAACATCCATCGGGTGTTGATCCGCCGCCGCAGGATGCGCTCGGCCTCCGCCAGCTGCACCCGCGTGTTGATCCCCAGGGCTTCTTCCGGATCTTCGAGGGCCACGGTCTCCACCCGTGCCCCTTCCGCCGCCGCGAGGGCGACCAGGTCCGTGAGATAGATCTCGCCCTTCGCCGGGCTGGGCCGCAGGCGCGAGAGGGCAGGCCAGAGCCAGGGCTCGCGCACGACGTAAACGCCCACATTGATCTCCGAAAGGCGCCGCTCCTCCGGGCCGGCCTCCGTCTCCTCGACGATGCGAAGCGCCCTTCCTTCTGGATCCCGAACCACGCGCCCGTAGCCCGTGGGGTCCGCCCGGTGGGCCGTGAGGAAGGTCAGGGTCGCCCCACAGGCCTCGTGGGTTTCGATCAGGCGACGGAACGTCTCCGGGCGGATCAGCGGGAGATCCCCGTAGGTGATCAAAATGTGGGCGACCTGTCCCCGCAGGATCGGCTCCGCCCAGCGCACGGCATCCCCGGTGCCCCGGGGCTCCGGCTGGATCACGAACCGGGCATCCGGCCCGGCGGCCTCCCGCACGGCCTGAGCTGCCGGGCCGATCACCACCACCGGCGGGATCGGACATCCGGCCGCCCGCAGGGCCTCCAGGACATGCCGGATCATCGGGCGGCCTGCCAGCGGGTGCGCCACCTTAGGCCGTTCGGATTTAAATCGCGTGCTGAGCCCTGCCGCCAGAACCATTGCCGTCCAGGTCATGCTTCACCCGTCCTTTCGTATCGTAAAGTAGGAGTTACGCAGTTGAAAGCTCTAAAGGTGAAACGGAATGGCCCCACCCCCCTTTCTCCCCCCTCCCCCCCGGCCGGGGGGGGGGGGGGGGGGGGGGGGAAAAAAAAACCCCCCCCGGGGGAC
>JAUQQB010000467.1:923-2748 GCA_030550075.1 Chloroflexota bacterium
CCCCTCCCCACGGCCCTTGGGGCCGTGGGGAGGGGGGAGAAAAATCCTTGCCCCCGTGGGAAACGAACTGCGTAAGTCCTACGTAAAGAATGAGGGCAGGCGCAGGGGCCCGCCCGGAAAATCCAAAGCGTTACGCCCTCGACCCTCTCCCCGCTCGGATAGAGACCCGGCGCGCCGGTCCTGTGATCATCGGGCCCGGGCGCGTTGCTGCCCGGCCAGGTAACCGATGATTCCCCCGATCAGCAGCAGCGCCAGAAATCCGGCGGCTGTCAGCAATCCCTGCCCGAGTTGCGAGAGATCCGCCCCGGCGGACGTCGGTGGCGCAGGGGTAGGGGAGGGAGCGGGCGTCGCAGGCCCGGAGAGCACCTGGAATCCGAACCATACGGTTATCTCCGCATTCCAGGGCAGCCAGATCTCGCGCCGGGTGGGCCCGGAAGGCTGATATCCGGTCGGGTTCTCGGTGGCGATCACGTAATAGCCGGGCTCCAGATCCCGAACGCAGGCCGTCTGGCCCGCCTCCGAGATCAGGATGGTTTTCCATCCGTGTCCATCGATCACATGGATCGCGACCCCTGCGATCCAGGGTTCTCCTTCCTCCTTCGTCTCATTTCCGTTCTGATCCTCAAAGGCTCCGGCGCACACCGCCCCCGGTCGTCGCTCCACGGATGGCGGAGTGGGAGTGGGCATTTCAGAACTTTGCTGGGGCGGTCGGATCAGGAGCTCCTGGCCCACCACCAGCAGGTCGGAATCCAGGCCGTTGAGCGCTTTGATCTCTTCCACGGTGGTTCCATAAAGCAAAGCCAGGCCGAAGAGCGTATCGCCCTCCTGCACCGTGTGGACGATAGAGCCATCCGGGCGGGGCGTGGCGGTGACCTGGGCCTGGGCCAGGATGCGAGGCTCGAGCCCCGCGAGGCCCCCCATCGCCATCCCAGCCAGGATCAGGCCGATCCATCCTCCCAGCAGCCAGCCATGGATTCTGTGCATGGGTCCTCCTTTTGAAGCTGCGAGATCTCGGGGCCGGGGCGGGCCTGAACAGCGCCTTTGCCCGGCCCTGAAAAGCCCCCGCGTGGGAATTCGGGATTTGCTGAAATCCCTTGCCGAATGAGGCAAGAGGGTATAAGCGCTTCCTGAGAGTTGCAGCAGGCATTTTAGCAAATATGAGGGCTGGGGGAGAAATTCTGGAGCAATCGTCAGAGGAGACGGAAAGTCATCCTCCATGACCAGGCCCTTTCATTTCCTGTCTCTCCATCCGCTCGGCCTTCATGAGCACATACCAGACGAAATTCAGCAGCTCCTCCCGGAAGATGGGAGGCAATTTCCGGATCGCTTGATAGAGCTTTCCGTCGATCATGGCATGTGTCCTCCAATGCAGGCCCGACTCGAATTCCAGCAGGTCGCGAAAGAGCTCGCGATCGAAGCGGAATGGGGTTAAGGGTCACGGGTGCTCCCAACTCATTTTCCAGGACCTGTGTGCGGAGGATCATTGCTCTTTTCAGCGGCGCCGTGATTACACTGCTTCCATTAATAGCGAAGCCATAACGAACATGGTGGCCGATGCTGCTGTCAACCAGCCTATGATTCGGCAGCCCGCCCCGGACGGAGCCGCTGGGGCGAGCGGTATCGGCTCGCGGAGCCTCTCTAAGATCGTGTCCGAATATTTGCTGGAGGCGGCTGAGCAGGGTTTTCCCTGTTCGTAGTCGGGCACGTCCGTGCCCGTTCTTTTTGGATAGGAGTTACGCAGTTGAAAGCTCTAAAGGTGGAACGGAATGGCCCCACCCCCCTTTCTCCCCCCTCCCCACCGCCCGTTGGGCCGGGGGGAGGGGGG
>JAUQQB010000468.1 GCA_030550075.1 Chloroflexota bacterium
GCTCCCCAGGTTGTTCTGGGTCGCCGCGTAATCAAGGGGGGCCGTCTTGGGGGTGTAAAAGCGCAGGGCCTCCCGGAAGGCGAAGATGGCCCGGCGCAGGTTCCCCACCGGGTCCTCGTGGGCGGCCAGATCCGCGTAAGCGCTCCCCAGGTTGTTCTGGGTCATTGCGTAATGGAGAGGGGCCGTCTCGGGGGTGTAAAAACGCAGGGCCTCCTGGTAAGCGGTGATGGCCTGGCGAAGATGAAACCGAGGATGCTCCCATCGGGCCAGCCAGGTTTCCGCTTCCCCCAGGGATTGCCAGAGGCTGGCCCGCAAAGCAGGATCCTTCTCAGGGTCAGCCTCCTCCAGGGCCTTCCGACATGCATGGGTCATCGCCCGCCACGAGGCTGCTGCCCGCTGACCCTCGCCCAGCCACTGGTATATCTGCCCCAGCTCCCGATAGAGCTGGACCAGACGGGGCCATTGGGGTCGCTCCTTCGCCTGCTCCTCCAGCGCACGACGTTCATACAGCTCCCCCCGCCGGCGAAGCTCCTCCGGCGGGATCAGGTGAGGATCCCAGAACTCCAGGCGGACCAGGGCCGCTTCAGCGGAGATATCTCGTCCTCCCGCCTGGAAATCCAGAGCAGGATGAAGCCTCTCCCCCGGGTCCAGGTCAAAGAGCCCGCTTCGCGCCGCGAACAAGTCCGGGGCCCAGGTCATCCACGCCCGCAGATCCCCCCGTCGCAGCCAGATCACCAGGGAATGATCGGAGCGAGCGAAGGCCTCCCGCCGGAGGTTCAGGGCGCGGAGGGTGCGGGCGAGCCTTTCTTCTGGAGTCAGCGTAGCGCTGGGGGCTCGCACCATAACCACCCGAGCCGGCCTTTGGAGGGCCGCGAGAAAAGCATCCCACTCGGATTCGCTCAGGGGGAGGTCCACCGCCACGGCCGGGATCCCCTCCTCCTCCAGCCGCTCTATAACCTCCTGAATCCAGCGGTCCCGCAGCCGGTCATCGCTGCAGATCGCCAGGAAGATCCCCCCCGTTTCCACCAAGCGCAGGGCGTCCAGAAGCAGCACCAGCTCCTCGGCCCTCGCCTCCAGGATCCCCCCCTCAGGTCCGACCATAACGCACCTCCCATTCCTCCACCACCGGCCGCACAATGGGATGGAGCGCCCACCAGATCCCCTCGCCATCGTATTGAAGCAGGCTCAGATTATGCAGCAGCGAACGGGCAACGGGTGTGTGCACGAAAGCTCCTCCCTTTCGCAGACGGGATAGCTCAGCCAGCTGCTCCTCCGTGAGGGCGGCACGGTAAGCGTTACGAACCTGACGGATGGCATATTCAACATGCTTGGAACCGATTGGCCCCTGCTCCCCTCGCTCCCGAAGCGCCCGGAGGGTCGCCTGGCGGGCCAGGCCGATGAGCTCCTTCAATAACCCGCCGGAAGCCTCGATCAGCTGCTCGGCAGCCTCTAACTCCAACAGATGGTCGGCCATGCGTCGTTTCAGGATACGACGCAGGGTCTCCCGCTCATCGGATGGAGAACCGTCCCGCTCCCACACCTTAAGATTGGGAAAGGAAAACACTCGATGAAAGGCAAGACGAGCCTGATGGAAGTCATCGGTGTAAGCAATAGCCAGGGGGATCGTGAAGAGGATCCGACACTGCGGCTCGAGCAGGGCGTTGGCTCCTCGAACGAAGAGGCGAACCACCTGATCGAGATCGTAGAGCTTATCCAGGCCATCCACGATGACCAGCACGCGGCGTCCCGTCTGGCGTTTCACATCCTGGAGCAGACGATTCAGGCGATCCAGCAGATCGGAGAGATGAGCCTGGGCTTCCGCACGCACCCGCTCTCGACGAGGTGCTTCGGTGGCAAGGCGCATATGGAAACGCGCAATGAGGGCATCGATCTCCCCACCCACCTCACTTTGCAGAACCCGGGTCTCGTCCTCCTCCAGAATCCGGGTTCGATACCAGAACAGAAGATCCTCCATATGCCTGGGATCCACCCGGATGCCACTCTGTCGAACGCTCTGGAATACAGCCAGGCCAATTGAAACCAGGAGGTCCGCGTAATCGATATCCCCCAGATTCAAACGTTCTTCGACGTTCAGGCGGACACAGAGATGATCTTTACGAAGCGCCTGTTCCAATCGGGCCAGCTCGGTGGATTTGCCGCTTCCTCGATGGCCATATAGCAACGTCTTATCATCCTCGCTAAGATCCAGCTGCAGCTCATCGACCAGGGGCTGTATGCCGGAATCCCCCGGACGCTCGACATAGAAAGCCTCAAACCACTCCCCATCCAGGGATCGGTTCGGATCCAGCACCGCATAGGCTTCCCGCAGCGTTTGAGCCGGACGCAGAGGGATCATCGTGCGGAGCCTCCGAAAAATAAAGGGTTCGAGCGCCTTTATTTTAACTTAAGACCTGCGCGGTTGACTTTGGGGAATGTTTCGACGGCACTTCGCCAGGATTTGAACCGGGCGCGAAGGGATCATCGCGCGAAGGCTCGGAAAATCGCCCCCGCTCCAGCCTCAAAAACCGGTGGAGACCAGCGGCGCAACTTCTGCTCGGAAGGTTTCTTTCCCCGCTCCCGGGGAGGAAAGAGGAAAGGCATTGGGGGTTGAACGGCTACCTGTCCTCTTATTCCCACCGGAACGTCCACGCTGCGACCACTCCCCCGATCAGCAGGCACCCTGTCAGCACCGCCACCTCCGTCCAGTGCTGGCTCCACGCCTCGCCGAACCACAGCCCTTTCATCAAT
>JAUQQB010000032.1 GCA_030550075.1 Chloroflexota bacterium
GTCCGGGGAGACTACTGGTCAGATGGGTAGGTGGTTACTTTCAGGGAAGAGTCCATAAGGCTCCTAAAGGTGGTCTTCCTATGCCTAAAAATCCTTCTACGTTTTCCACGAGGAGGCTCACAGTGAACAACTTACTCCGACGTGCAGGAAATCTTTTTCTGTTTGCCATCCTGGCCACTGGATTGATCGGCTCGGCATTCCTGACCGGATTTGCGGTGGCCTGGGGGATGAACCCAAGGCCCTCTCAGGCCCTGCACGCCACGCCCGCTGTGTCCACGCCGGCCCCGCCTCCTCAGGATCTCCAGCAGGCGTTTGAGATCTTCTGGGAGGCATGGAAGCTGGTCCAGAACGAATACTACGGGGAGATCCCTGCCCCCCAGGCGGTGGCCTATGGCGCCATCCGGGGGGCGCTCCAGACCCTCGGCGATCCTTACACTTCGTTTATCGAGCCAAAGATCGCCCGGATCCTCCAGGAGGACGCCTCCGGGCAGTTCGAAGGGATCGGCGCGCTGGTGCGGATGAACCGGGATAACAAACTGGAGATCGTGCGCACGTTTGAGGGCTCCCCGGCGCAGAAGGCCGGCCTGCGAGCCGGAGATCTGGTCGTCAAGGTCAACGGCCAGTCCATCGTCGGCTATAGCATCTATGAGGCCATCGCCCTGATCCGGGGGCCCGCCGGGACTTCGGTCACCCTCACCATAGAGCGCCCCGGCCAGCGTGAACCCTTTGAGGTGACCGTCACGCGAGCCCGCATCACGATCCCTGTGGTGGAAGCCCGCATGCTTCCCGAAAACGTCGCCTACATCCAGCTGTTCGACTTCAGCGCCCAGGCCACCCGCCAGCTACAGGATCAGCTGAAAACGCTGCTGGCCCAGAACCCCCAGGGACTGATCCTGGATTTGCGCGACAACCCCGGTGGGTTCCTCGATCAGGCCATCCAGGTCGCCGATCTCTTCCTGGACGAAGGGGTGGTGGCCTACGAGCGCACAAAGGACGGCGAGGAGCGGGTGTTCCGTTCCAAGAGCGGTGATATCGCCGAAAGGATCCCCATGGTAGTGCTGGTGAACGCCGGCAGCGCCAGCGCCTCGGAGATCGTGGCTGGCGCCCTGCAGGACCGCGGGCGGGCCAGGCTGGTGGGCGAACGAACGTTCGGGAAAGGATCCGTGCAACTCTCCCATACCCTCTCCGACGGCTCGGAGCTGCGGGTCACCATCGCTCGCTGGTTCACCCCGAACAACCGGGCGATCCACGGGGAAGGCTTAAATCCGGATATCGAAGTGAAGGTGGAGCCCGGGGCGGAAACCGGCGGCACGGATCCCCAGTTGCAGCGCGCGATCGAGGTTCTGCTGCAGGGACAGTGAGCCGATGGGTGGCCGGCGTCCGGTCGGGTTGGCCGATAGCGGGATCCTCCTCACCCTGGCTGGATGGATCGCCTTCCTTTACTGGCCGTTCTGGTCCGGCGATCCCCGGACCCAGGCCGCCTTTCGCCCGGGGGATCTTACGGAGCATCATTACCCGTTCGCCGCTTACGCTCACCGGCGCCTCCAGGCCGGGCAGCTTCCCCTCTGGGACCCTTATACGCTGGGCGGCCACCCTTTCGCGGCGGACATCCAGGCTCAGGCGTTCTACCCGGGCCGATGGGTCACCACCCTGCTGGCGCTGGGACAGCCCTTAAATGTCCGGGGGTATGTGGCAGAGACGATCGCTCATCTGATCCTCACCGCCTGGGGCGCCTATGGGTTCTTCCGCCGGATCTCCGGGGATCGCGCCGCCGCTGCCTTCGGCGCCTTCGCCTGGGGGCTGAGCGGCTACCTTACCGGTTATCCTCTTCAGGATCCTCCGATCATCGCCAGCGCGACATGGCTACCCTGGCTCCTCTGGGCCCTAACCGGGTTGCTCTCCGGATCCTCTCATCATGGTCGGTGGCGGATGCTGGCGATCTTCGCCTGGGCCATGGCCTTCCTGGGTGGTCATACGCAGACGACCCTTTATGTTTATGGGATCGCCCTGGCCTTCAGCGGTGCGCAGATCCTGGCCTCCCCCACAGCCCGGTGGGCAAAGCTTCGGGAGCTGCTCCGTGTTCTCCTCCTGGGCACCGGATGGGCCGCTGCGCCGCTCCTCACAACGGCGGAACTGATCCCATGGACTGAGCGAACGGTCTGGACGTTCCCTCAGCGGGCCGGGGGATTTGAGCTGTGGGAACTCGGGGGGATCTTCTGGCCTCAACTGACGCTATGGTCCCCGCTCTATGTGGGGATCCCCACGATCCTCCTGATCCTCCATGGGCTGATCTCCGGGCCGGAGAGAAGAGCTTCCTTGCTGTGGAGTGGGCTGGCCGGTTTGGGGCTGCTGCTGGCCCTGGGAGGCGAAGCCGCCCTCTATCCTGCCCTCGCCCGACTCCTCCCGTTTCTGGAGCTCTTCCGGAACCAGGAGCGAGCCGCCCTCGTCGTCGCCTGGTCCCTGATCACGCTTGCGGTGCTCAGCTGGCCTCTCATGCCTTCAGCGTCCTTCCAGCGCGCGCTGGGCCTGCTGGTGGGCGCTCTGGGGCTCCTGCTCGCGGGGGCCCTGCTGGGGGTTCAGGCTCAGGATGTCGACCAATGGCCGCGTCTGCACCGCCTGCTCTCCCAGGCCATATGGCCATGGGGAATGCTCATGGGCGCCTGGCTCCTCCTGCGCGGATGGCCCCGGACACGGTGGGCTCTGGTTGCCCTGCTGGCGCTGGATGTCGGATCGGTGGCCTGGCGAACCGCTGAGGCAGGGCATCGGGTGTGGCAGGATCCCGAGCAAGCCGCCGCTCCGCCGCTGGATCCCTCGATGCTCCCTCCGGCATGGCCTCCTTATCGAATCGACACCCGGGGCCTGGCCAGCGGCAACTGGCCCGCTCAGGTGGGCGTAGAGGATCTCCATGGATCCGTGACCTTACCGCTGCGTTCCCTCCAGCGATTCCGCCACCAGGTGCCGGGAGAGCGGGTCTGGGCTCTGATGGGTGTAGGGTGCTACCTTCGGCGCCCTGACGAGCCCCCCCTTCCCTTCCCTTCTCGACACCTTCGAACCCTGAGCTTCCATGGATCCACACTCGAATTACATTGCCTGGAGGAGCCTTTCTCACGCTTTCATATGATCTATGAAGCGAAGGTTCTGGATGATGAAACCGCCCTGCGTGCTTTACAGGATGCCACCTTTGATCCTTTGCGAACGGTTATCCTGGATCGGCCGTGGCCGATTGAGGGGATGGCAATCTCAGCTATCCCGCCTCGAATCACATTGCAGGCCTGGACGCCGGAGGAGCTGCGGCTGGAGGTGTGGACCGAGCGGCCGGGCTTCCTGGTGATCGGGGATGTCTGGTATCCGGGCTGGCGGGCCTGGATCGATGACCGGCTTGTCCCGGTACTGCGGGCCTACACAGCGCTGCGTGCTATCCCGGTGCCCTCAGGTGCGCATCGGATCGTCGTGCGCTATGAACCCCTCCCCGTCCGCTTAGGCCTGGCCCTCTCTGGCCTCGCCCTTCTGCTCACCCTCGCCACCTGTCGACCTCGCTGTCGGCCTCATACGACCCAGAGAGCCTCCAGCTCTGCCAATTCCCATCTCCTTGCCCCTGAAATTGGGAATTAATTAGGAATTAAGGCTAATCGTATGGAGCTGGCAATAGATAAGGCAAGTTCCGCCACAAACGATAAAGGCGGTAGACACCTTCTGACGAAGCGAACCACACAGCGCCGTCCGGGGCGATCCATGGGCCAATCTGACAGGATGCGCCGGTGAGCGTATATGCGCTTGCTCCAACCACTGTGGTGTGCGCGGAGTTCAGCTCGAAGCGATACAGCTCCCCCGTATTCCATGCACAAACGAGGATGGACCCGCTCCACTCGGGAAACATGGGACCGGAGTAAACCGCAATCCCGGCAGGGGCCACAGGCGTTTTCCAGACCCATAAAGGCTTCTCAAATTGCGGCAGATCCGCATATTCACACGTGTCATGACGGAAATCCCATGGCCACCCATAATTTCTGCCAGGTCGGATCAGGTTCAACTCATCGTTGCATTGAGGCCCATTTTCAACTCCAAAAATGTGATGAGTAAAGGGATCAAACACAAATGCAAAAGTATTTCGAAATCCATAAGCGAAAACACTGTCTAAATTCGGCCCATCCCCATCATAGAGTGGATTATCCGCAGGGACAGTTCCGTCAGCATTCAGACGATGCATCTTCCCGGCCGGGTGCTCAAGGTATTGGGCCGGGTTCCCCAGACACAGGTCTCCGATCGTAAAGTAGAGTTGGCCATCGGGGCCGAAGGCCAAGTTGCCTGAGAAGTGGAAGGCGCATGATGGGTCGAAAGCGATCTCCTTCAATATGGTCGGATCAACTCCCTGATTATCTTGATCCCGATAACGAGCCAGCCTCCAAAGAGGCTGGGGATTGGCAGAGGTGTAGACGATATAAACATAGTGATTTCGACTGAAATCAGGATCCAGGGCAATGCCCAGAAGGCCCCGCTCGCCCTCTGTGCTCACTGTCAGGGTTAGCCAGGGCCGTAGCGCCAGTCCATCGAACACCCATACACGGGCCTCCTGATTCCCCCCGAAACCACCTTTCTCTGTTATGAAAATCCGCCCATCGGGAGCGAAAGCAAGTGCCACCGGCATGTGAAGGGAGAGCACCCTGGACACTGCGGTCCCGCTGGGTAACCGGTGCGGATCTGGCCAGGCCCGGAATGCAAAGGGAAGGGAAGACTTGCCTTTAAGAGGAGGATAGGCAGGCTGGCATGCCATCAGCAGGATGCTGCCAATCAACCCATTCAGAACATACTTCCATGCTAGCCGCATTGTCGCGCTCCTTTTCAATTCTCAATGCTCACAGCTGCCACGTTTCCCCCCAATCATGTAGACAGGCTTGATCATCCAGGCGCTCGTAGCGATCCGGAGCGAAGGCGGGGGCATACTCCGGCAGGCGCTCTCCCAACACGTGAGCGGCGAGCAGCTCCCCTGCCGCCATGGCCGCCATTATCCCGAAGCCGGACAGGGCTCCCAGCGCGTAGGCGCCTTCCACCGGCAGGGGGCCAATAAGTGGTCGGTTCTCCGGGGTCTTCACATAATATCCTCCGTCCACTACCGGCCGGGGCATGCGTCCCCAGTAGATCGCCAGCCCCGGGATCATCGCGGTCAGGCCCCACAATACCACCTCCGGGAACAGAGGATCCTCCGGCAAGGGGAACATCGGCTCCACCGGCCGTGTTTCGTAGGGCCAGAGCATCAATACATATGGGCTCTCCACCCCGCCCTCCGGCCGCAGGTGGGCCCCGCCCGGGAGCATCCTTAGCAGATCCGTTCGCCCCATCTCCTCCAGCGTCTCCCGTTCTTCTTCCGACCACGGCAGCTGCTGCGGATCCATCCAGATGATCAGCGGCGCATCCCGGGGGATCACCTTCGCCTCATCACGGAACATAACTTTCCGATGCAACTCGCAGAAAACCGGAAGATCCACCCCCAGCATCCGATTGATCTCGCTGAAGAAGGGCCCGGCAGCATTCACCAGGCATCCGGTCTCCACCCGCTCTTCCCCCCCTGGAACGGAGAGCCGCACCGCGCGAATTCGTCCCCCTTGGACCTCCACGCCAATGAGGTGGGCGGCCTGGAAGAGCACTCCACGGGCCCGCGCCTGTTCCAGGAGGAGCATGCCCAATCCGTAGGCGCTCAGCCAGCCGCACCGGCGAACATGAAGGACCGCTACTGTTCGCTCAGAGAGATAAGGGAAACGACGATGGATCTCCGCAGGGTCCAGGAACACATCCACGCCGTCCGGCAGCCCCTCGAAACCGTCCGACGGCGACGGGATATAAGGCGGATCCAGGGGGGAACGCCCATACCGGCGGACCGGGCCGGCGCCATAACGGGCAGCCTGTTCGGCAGCCTGGAGGAGCTGTTCCGCCCGGGCCGGGTCGGCGGTGACATAGAGGTAACCGCGACGGTTCATACGGAATATGTTCCCGCTGGACCGGGCCAGCCCCTCCATGAGGTCGATGCTCCGATTCATCAGGCGGACCATCGCGTCGTCCGGTCCGGGCCACCAGTTGCGATACGCCTCCGTGGATTTATCGCTGGTCAGGCTCAGAGGCGCCCCACGATCGATCAGAAGGATACGGAGGGAGGATTGGTGGAGGCTCAGATGATAAGCGGCGGAGATCCCGGCGATCCCCGCCCCACAAATCACAACGTCCGCCGTCATCATTGTTGTGTTCGATCCAGAAATAGAGTTAGTTCGTGTTGGTTTCGAGGTGAAAATGGGTTCAAAATCCATTCAGGGTTTTGGGGTGAAGGGGGGCACCGAAGGCGGCCCCCTCCACCCCAAAAATATTCAATCTCCCCCCTCCCCGCGGCCCAAAGAGCCGCGGGGAGGGGCCTGCTCAGTCAAACGTTCAGCGGAGAACGGATCACTTTCCTCCATTCCCACCGCTGCGTCGACCACAGGTGCAATTCTCCCCATTGTTGCAGGGCTGCTCCGCTTTTTGCTGGAGCGCCCTGAGCTCCTCCAGGGGCTGGAGGTGCTCCTTAGGAACCTCATGAAGCTGATCGCCCACACGGACCAGTGCGGCCTCCTTTAATGGAAGCACCTCCACCACAATTCCTTCTCCATGAGGCGTCATCACCGCCTTGCCCTTCTTCGGCAGCTCCTGCCTCGCCCGCACATATTGTTCATATTCATAGATCAGGCAACACCGGAGCCGTCCGCACATCCCGGTGATGTCCTCCGGGTTCAGGGAGAGGCCCTGCTCCTTGGCCATCTTGATGGAAATCGGACTGAACTCGGTCAGGAAAAGGGAGCAACATCGAGTCTCCAGGCCGCAGGCTCCCATCCCGCCGACGATTTTGGCTACATCTCGTGGGCCGATCAACCGCAGCTCCACCTGCCGCCCCCGGTAAACTTCCTCCAGCCGCTGCCGCAAAGGCTCCAGATCGACCTTCTCCTCAGTGTGATACAGGAACGAGATATGCTTCCCATCGAAGGAGATCTCGACCTTAACGATCTTGATGGAGAGGCCGAGCTGGCGAGCGTGGTCCCGGGCGATCACCAGGGCTTCGATCTCCTTGCGCTCCCAGTATTTGCGGATCGCCAGATCCCGGTTCGTCGCCGGTCGCTCCACGGGCCGCAACGGCCCCTCGATACGCCCGCTCCGGGGCGTCCCCAATGAAACCACCTGGCCGATTTGCTTCCCGCGGGGAGTCTCCACAATCACCCAATCCCCGACCTGCAGCTCGTAAGGCCCCGGGTCGAAATGATAGATCTTACCGACCGGATGAAAACGCACCCCGATCACCCGTTCGCTGACCTCAGCAGCTGTCATCGCGGCATCCTCTGTCCGGAGGATTTTGGGATGGGCGAGGTCACTCTGGGCGGCCCTGCCCATTCAAAAACATAAAATTTCCCCTCTTCCCACAGTCTTTCGGGTGGCGGGGAGAGGGGTTTGCCTCGCATACCCGGAGGGCAAGCGCCACCACCCGCCTTATCCAGAGTCCAGGTTCGCTCCCTGACAGGCCCATTATTCAATCATTAGCCATTCAATCCCTGGAATGACCACCCGCCAGCGCACATCGAAGCGCCACAGGCCGGCCTCTCGAGCCATGCGATAAGCCTCCTCCATTTCCCGGCGGAACACCCGGCGGTTGATCTCCGCATAGCGGGGATCCGTCTTCGCCTTCCAGGCCGGATAATACTGATCCATGATATTCACATATGTATCCTTTGAGAGCCCGGCCAGCCAGCGCATGATCTCCCGCGTCTCGTCCAGCAAGCCCGGCATCACCAGATGACGCACCAGCACTCCCCGCACCGCCAGGCCCTCCTCATCCACTTTCAGCTCGCCCACCTGCCGGTGCATCTCCGCGATGGCCTGGCGGGCGACCTCCGGGTAGTTCGAGGCCAGCAGATACTTCCGGCTTCGCTCTGGGGTCCAGAGCTTGAAATCCGGCATGTAAATATCTACCAGCCCTTCCATAATCCGCAGGCTTTCCAGACTATCGTAAGCGCTGGTGTTGTAGACGATGGGGATCCTGAGGCCCATCTCGATCGCATAGGGGAGGGCTTCTACAATCTGCGGCACCACGTGCTCGGGGGTGACGAAGTTAATGTTGTGGCATCCCATTTCCTGGAGGCGGATCATCAGGCGGGCCAGTTCCTTCGGGGTGAGCTCTTCCCCCTCCCCCAGCTGGCTGATCTCGAAGTTCTGACAATTCGAGACAGCCACGAAAGAAGCGACATACGAGTGGTCCGGATCATTGACCTCCAGATTGTAAACCCATCCTTCATAGGGTTGCCGCTCGATCTTGCGAATCGGAATTAGATAGAAAGTCCCCATATCCTTCCATCGAACCCGCCGAGGCCTGGCCTTCGGCAATTTGACCAAGAAGAGCGGGGGCTGCCGCACGGAACGCCCTTCGATCACCCTGATCGAATCAGGATGCCACGTATAGACCGAAGGAACCACCCCAAGGCGCAATCCGAGTTCGAAGACCCCAAAGGCCAGATCCCTGGAGGTCGTTGTCAGAATCCAGTGAGATGGTGTCTCGTGACCGTCGCCCCTTAGCAATCCACTCAGGAAAGCCTGAAGGATTTCCCTGGGGCTCGTGAAAATCATGTCGGGCACACGCTTGGTTTGCGCGTCCCAGCCACAAAGATGTTTAAATAGCAGAGCTAGCGAAGTCTTCCCCACTTCAACCGTAATGGTCGTCCGCCGCATCCTAAGTTGAGCTCGAACGCCGAATGCGCGCCCGAATAACCTGGCGACTTTACGAGCCAGCTTCCCTTCGTGAAGGCCAAAGGAGAGGACAACTCGATACGAGTGGGGGTGATTCTTGATCGCTGTAATGTGACCCTCAGCGCAGTAAATCCCCAGAATCCAAGCCAGCTCACGAGTTAACGGAATCTGAGCAGGAATACCCGGACGTTTTTCTGTTTTAAAGCGAACGGTGTCCTCCTGCACGAGCCGGTTTTCTGCTTCCAAGATGTCATCTGGACGCATGGGCAACAGCCCTTTATACCACTGACCGCGAAGCTTGCGCACATAGGCTGGATGGTAGCCCGTTTTCCGGGATAGTTCCTGAGAAGTCAACGGTTGGGCGAAAAGCAAGCTCAGCTGATCGGCCGGGACCCGTATGGGTGGAGATTTGCGGAAGAACGTCCTCTCCTTCAAGAGAATTTCCAAAACGCTCGGGGTCGCACACGGATCCTCCCCCACCCGCTTCGGAAGAATCAGCCAATGCTCCGGTGTAAGCTCACTCGCCCGGATTTTCATAACCCGGGATGGATCCGATGGATGGGCTACAAACACCTCATGATTGGGGGTGAGAAGAAGCGTTGGACAATAATGCGGCTGGATGCGGATTAAATCGCCCCGAAAGAAATGACGGAAGACCTTCGTCACCGGAGCCAGTTGAGACCGGCGTGTTACAACCCGCAGCTTGCCATAGAGGAAGCGCACCTGCCCTTCGCCGTATCGAACCTCATCCTCCCCCATGTCGAAAATCTCTTGAATCGGCATCACGCCTTTTTCAGTTACAATCATCGTATCAGGCGGAAGGCAAAACACACAGCGCAGATTGCACCAGGAAAAGAAAATCGTCCCGGAGCCCCGCCACCCCCGCAGCACGTCCTCCTCCCCGAAGTGGGGGAAGGCGCTGGCCACCCGCGCGTAGCGCCCCACGCGACACACCCCAAACTCGTTCGCCAGACGATCCACTCCCTTGCACAACCGTGGGCATACCCGACAGGAAGGACCCAGATGGGAAAGGGCCTCTTCCACCTTATCCTTCAGACGGCCCTCCTCGTAGGTTTTCAGGTAAGCGGGGACGAAATCGCGGCGGGGGATCACAAAGCGACCGTCTCCGTGAACCTCCCGCGGGACCATCCAGCGGCCCATCATTAACCTCCCCTTTTCTTCACCGGAGGAACACCCCAATCCGATCCCTGCTGAAATCTAAACCACTGCTCGGTTAGTCCGGTGGCTTGCGGTTCTCTGTAGAAAGCGCCTCCGCCAGAACCTCCGAGAGATGCCGGACCCGGATGGGAAGCCGGGCGCGGCGGGCTCCCCACTCCAGCTGGAGCATGCACCCCGGGTTGGCGGTGACTACCACGGAGGCGCCCGTCGAGGCGATGTCGGCCATCTTCCGCTCCAGCAGGCGCCGGGACATCTCCGGATGGGTCAGGTTATAGATGCCGGCGCTCCCACAACACCGGGTGGCGTCCGGGAGCTCGTGGAGCGTCGCTCCCCGCAACCGAAGCAGCAGCGCCCGGGGTTGCCGGCGGATCCCCTGCACGTGGCTCAGATGGCATGGCTCATGATACGTGAGCTGCAGCCCTTCCGCTATCGGAATGAGATCTTCCGGCCAGATCGCATCCAGCCACTCGGTGAGATCGCGGACCCGGTCAGCAAAGGCGCGGGCCCGACCGGCCCATTCCGGATCGTCCGCCAGGAGCTGGGGGTATTCCTTGAGAAAGCCGCTGCACGCCGCACAATCCGCCACGATGGCATCCAGCGGCCCCAGAGCCTCGAAGGCGGCGATGTTGCGCCGGGCGAACCGCCGCGCGGTCTCCCGCAGGCCCTGATCCTCCTGGGGCGCGCCGCAACAGACCTGATCCGGTGGCGTCATCACCGCACACCCTGATTGCTCCAGAAGATGAACGCTTGCGCGAACCACATCCCCATAGACCGCGTTCATCACACAACCCAGGAAGAAGCCCACCCGATACCGGGGCTCCGCTGGAGAAGCGCGATGTTCCAGCTCCCTCCGAACCGGGCGGGCAGGGCGCGGGGCCAGATCAAGGAGATCCCGCAGGCGCGGCAACCCACGCATCAGGTAGCGGAGCAGAGGGATCAGGCCGAGGCGCCAGGCCCAGCGAAGGGGGGCCGCGGCCCATTCCGCCGCCCGTGGGGAGCCCAGGGCTTTCTCCAACAACATCCGGAGCCACCAGGGCCGGGGACGCTGCACGGCCGCAGCCGCCCGTCCGGCCACAATCGATTCCCCAATGGCCACCCCTGCCGGGCAGACCGTGTTGCAGGCCCGGCAGTCCAGGCAGTGATAAAGATGAGCCTCTACCGTTTCGTCCAGGGGCAGCCGGCCTTCCTCCACCGCCCGCAAGAGCGCCAGCCGGCCCCGGGGGGATTGAATCTCGAGCAGGGTCTCCTGATAAGTGGGGCAAACGGGGAGACACCGCCCACACCGAACACACGCCATGAGGACGTCATATTCCGGAGCCTCAACGAGCTGGACCTGCTGGCCAGGGATCGGTTGGAAGATCTGCTCAATGATTTCAAAGTTAGGCCGCATAGACAAGCTCCTGATGATTTTCTACCAATCTGAGCACTAATTTCTAACTCAAATCGTATATTAATTTATTGAACTATCGGACAAATATTGGGGCAACATCATCCGCTTAATATTAACTAAGGAGCGCTTTAGGGAATGCGATCTGCTCGGGCTCTGGGTCTATGGATGTGCAGCCTTCTATTTCTACAGTTTGGATCACCCCTCCTGGCGCGGATAGAAGCTATGGGACTCATCGCGGGCACAATCGGAGTGGGTGGTCTGGCTTTTGTTGGGACGATCTCAGAGATCCGACGGGTGCTTCAGAAACCTTCTCTCCTGCTTGTGGCTCTCGGGGTTGGAGTAGCCATGGCGAGCGCTATCCCCCTGTCTCCTCCATTTCAATCCCAGGCAGCAAGCAAAATGTCCGGGCTGGTTATACCTCCACCCGGCATTTCACCAGAAGCCATACGTCCAATCCGGGGCTTTGGATCCATCCCTTGGGCTGGATGGATCAGCACGGATCCTATTCAGACTCTGGCCTCGGGGATTTATATTCTCATTCAGGCGCTCCTCATTGGTTTCCTGGTTATTAAGAGCGCTCTCCTGCTTAGCCAATCAGCCAGCCTCCAGCCTCGCTCATCCATCTCACCTTTATGGATGATTCTCGTTTATGCTATCCCTTGCTGGCTCATCTGGTTGATCTACTTCTTGGCTTTCTATCCAGGCATCTTCCCCGTTGATCCTCTGAATCAGTGGCAACAGATCCTGAGTGGCCGGTTTGACAATCGACATCCAGCTGCCCACACGCTCTCCATGGCTTTGATCTACTGGCTATGGCCTTCTCCTGCTCTTATCACACTGATTCAAATGCTGGCTTTAGGGGGAACGATAGGCATCATTGCACGCGCCCTGGAGCGATGGCAGATCCCCGTATTCGCTCGTTGGCTTATGATTGCTCTGGCTGCGCTATCTCCGGTGAATGGATTGATGAGCATCACACTGTGGAAGGATGTCCCTTATACGATTGGCATGATAGGCTTGTTCGCCGGATTACTTCACTTAATCCGGGATTTCATCGAAGAAAGACCTTCCGCTCGAAGCACCTGGTTGGGGATCACGCTATCCGGGCTGGCCATCGCTTTATATCGTCATAATGGATTGCCGGTTGCAATCCTTGTGCTCATCACGCTAATGATGTTCTGGAAACAACATGCCCGAAATCTAATCCTCCGAACAGGCCTCCCACTGATACTTGGTTTCGCCGGCGTTCATACCGTCGAACTCTATGTACTGAAGATCCCACCGGTGCCTCCCTGGTTTGCTCTGCAGGTTCCGATTCATCATGTTGCAGCCTTGATTTACGCGGGAACCCCACTCACAGATCAAGAGGCAAGCTTTTTAGATCAAATACAGCCCCTGGACTTATGGCGGGAAGGATACACCTGCCGCTTCGTAGATCCAGTTGTCAATAACGGAATACTGAACCGAGAATTTTTCAATGCGCATTCGAGGGAATTTGTGAGCCTGTGGTTACAGCTCATCATGCGCAACCCGCAGGCTCTGGTTCGACATTATCTTTGCAGCACGGATTTTCTATGGCGGATCACTCAGCCTTCCGATGGATACGTTTATGCCTTTGAATGGGGCACTCCGGCGAACGCCCTGGGCCTAGCATCGCAACCGCTTCTCCCCCGCCTGCAAAGTGCCTTATGGTTCATCGCCCGGGAGACCTTGAGATCGGAATGGATCTGGCTCTTCTGGCGTCCTGCCCTTTTCTTCTATCTTATCCTGTTTGCAGGAAGCGTTCTGGCCTTGCGCTATGGGATTCGAGTGGCCTGGAGCGTGCTTGCCCCTGCTGTTATTCACACGCTCCTCTGGTTCCCACTCCTCACCGCGCCGGATTCCCGCTTCCAGTATCCTGTCTATTTGTTAGCGCTCGGCATGGTTCCTTTATTGCTCAGTCCGATTGCTTCAGCATATCAGGGCCGATTTCCATCTCCGAGTATCCCGGGGTAGTTTCCCTCTTCCATGTGGATCAAGAGGGATGGCCAGAAGGACAGGCCCCTTCCCCCTTTCTCTCCCTCCCCATGGCCCAAAAGACCGTGGGAAGGTAGGAGAAAGGAAGCTGGGGGCTGGAGGGCGGGCCTTCGGCGCGCCCTCCAGTCCTCAATGCCCGAAGAATTAGTATTCGTATCGAGTTGCGAAGAGAAGGGGAAGACCCTTTTCGCTGTGCCAGAGCAACTTCCGGTCGCCACCAGAGAGGACTTCAGGAACGCTGATAGGAATTCCCCCAACTCTTCCGTTGAATTCTTGACAAGGATTACCCTTTGGCTTAAGATTGTGTTGAATGGTTGGAATTTGGTTTGCGATAGCTCCCCCCTTCTCCCTCTGTGTGGCTTTGCCGCCCAGGAAGGGGGGAGAGAGATGGAGAATTCTCTGCCCAATGTAATGCTCCTATCCTTCGCCATCTACGGAGACTACCAATTGTTGTACTTAGAGCTCACTGGCAGGCGTTTCCGCCGAGACTCCCCTCTGCAGCCTGACAATTATCCTGGTAAGACTTACACAGTTGGCCACTATCCATCAGGGAGTCAAGGAGCTCCTCCCCTAATTATCCCCCTCCCTGCAACTTTTGGGCCGCGGGGAGCGAGATAATGTTAGGAGTTACGCAGTTGAAAGCTCTAAAGGTGGAACGGAATGGCCCCACCCCCCTT
>JAUQQB010000469.1 GCA_030550075.1 Chloroflexota bacterium
CTCCCCCTCCCCGCAACCCAAAGGCTGCGGGGAGGGGGGGAGAAAGGGGGGAGGGGCTATCTGCCTTCCCAGCCTCTCTACATCGCTTAAAGTCCAGCGCATAACTGGACAAAGCACTCGCCTCCCAAATCAATGGGAGGGGTTCCGATTTCCCTTTTGAGATCTACTAACAACGTAAGTCCTGGAGGTATCGGGCGCCGGAGAAGGAGAGGAAAGAGACCATGCCTGCTCTATGCAGGCTCCAAAAAGCGGCGTGCGGAGGCGGATTTTCCGGGCTGGCCCTTGTCAGAAACATGGGTGGGAAGGTATCATATTAAAGTCGCTTTTTGTGACGAGAGGGACAGACAAAGGGTGACGATGAAAACGTCCGGGCGCTGGTGGATCCGGGTCTGGAATCTGGCGCTGGCGGGAGCGCTGTCTCAGATCGGTTTTATTCCCGTGGTGGCGGTGGTGGGGGCGATGCTGTGCGGGCTCTGGCTGGATCTCCAATTGGGGACCCGGCCGGTGCTTACCGCAGCGTGCATGATGATGGGCGCAGCCCTGGGACTGGTGGTGATGGTTCGCGCCGCTATGACCGCAGTTGCTCAGTTTCGTATGGAGCAACCCTCGAAGCCAGAGAAGCCGGAATCCAGTTCTTCCAGCGCATCAGAAGAACGTTCATCCTGAGTGGAGGTTCGATCCCAACAATGGGCAAACTGATCCGACGGATGGGTCCCTATTTGCTGCTCGGATTGATTGCCTTGCTCTCATGCGGGGTCGGCGGGCAGGCGGCCTTCTGGTTGCTGGGCGGTTTGGGGGATCTTTTGCGAGGAGCCGGGGCGACGTTCTTAGCCTCTGCGACGGGTTTGATCGGGATCCTCCTGGTCGATGCCCTCGTAATTGCGCTGGTCCTATGGGGTCTGCGAGACACCCGGGTGATCCGTCATTTCCAGACGCTGGTGGTGATCCCCCTGATCCTGGGGTTCGTGCTGGGGACCTCTCTTTTCTTTGGCACGCTGGGGCATGGGCTCCCCATTAACGGGAAGCCTTTGAAGGCCGTTCTCCCGGTGATCCTGGTAAAGCCCGAGCCCTTGACCGGGCCGCTGTTCTTCGGCGCTCCCCTCACCAATACCATGGTTGCGATGGTCCTGGTGGATCTGGTGGTCTTAGGATTGGGACTTACAGCGGCCCGACGGGCGGGGCCTCTTCCCCCTCCCGTTCGGGGGTTAGGGCTTCTGGTCAATCTCTTTGAGTTTCTGGTTGAGGCCCTTTATGAGAACCTGGCCAGGGTGGTGCTGGGTCATCGTGCCCGGCATGTATTTCCCCTCGTGGCTTCGATCTTCCTGATGGTGCTGACCGCTAACTGGATGGGCCTGCTCCCAGGGTTCGATTCCATTGGGAAGGTGGAGCCGGCTCACGGCCATGGAGAGGGCTATGCGGTGATCCATTGGGGGCCGTTCACCCTGCTCACGGCGGAGCCGGCAGTGGCCCCGGCGGAGGCAGCCGGTCATGAGGCGGAGGGCCATGGGGAGCCCAGCGAGGCGAAGACCGGGGGTTTCGTTCTGGTTCCCTATCTTCGAGCGCTCAGCACGGATCTGAACTTCACCATCGGGCTGGCGCTGGTGGCCGTGTTTATGGTGCAGGTATGGGGCGTTCGTGCCCTGGGGCCGGGTTACTTCTGGAAGTTCTTTAATGTGAAGTCTCTCCGCCGTGGCTTCATGGGGCTCATTGAGTTCCTGGTCAGCTTGCTGGAGCTGATCAGCGAGGTGGCGAAGGTGCTCTCTTTCTCATTCCGATTGTTCGGGAATATCTTCGCCGGCCACGTGTTGCTGGGGATCATGATGTTCCTGCTCCCTCTTTTAATCCCGGCGGTCTTTTACGGTCTGGAGATCTTCGTCGGGCTCATCCAGGCCTTCATTTTTATGATGCTCACGATGGTGTTTATCGCCCTGGCGACAGCCGGGCATGGGGGGGAGGGACACTCGGAAGGCCACCATTAGGTGACCTGTTGCCCTGCCCGCTTCCAGAGCAGCAGATTTCCCTCTCCTCTCGGCGACCGGGATGGCCGCGGAGAGGGAGAGAAAAATCTCGAGGGTTGAGCGGGAGGCCGTAGACTACCGGCTCAACCGAAACTCCTAAATCCAATAAATCCTAAACTCGCTCAGGAGGTTGAAGATGCTAGGGTTGATTCTGGCGCAGGAAATTCTCTCGCCGCAGGCTTTGAGCGTGCTGGGTGCTGGTTTAGCGATCGGTCTGGGAGCGCTGGGCCCCGGGATTGGAATCGGTCTTCTCGCCAGCGGGGCGCTGCAGGCGATCGGACGCAATCCGGAGGCGACGCCTCAGATTCAGCTGAACATGATCCTGGCGATCGCCTTCGCGGAGGCGATCGCGATTTACGCGCTGGTTGTGGCGTTGCTGTTGAAGTTCGTCGCCTGATCCCTGTTTATTCCCACGGCTCGGGAGGCTGGCATTGGAGGCCCTTGGGATCAATCCAATTTATTTGATCGCTCAGATCATCAACTTTTTGCTGATCTGGTTCCTCCTGTCCCGGCTCGTCTTCCCACGGGTGCTGAAAGCGCTGGAGGAGCGGCGGGCGCTGATCGAAAAGGGGCTGGAGGATGCAAAGGCGGCGGAGCAGTTGCGGGCGAGCATGCAGGCGGAGCGCCAGCGGATCCTGGAGGAAGCGCTGGCCGAGCGCCAGCGGATCGTCGCGGAGGCCGTCCGCCAGGCTGAACAGCAGCGCGCCCAGATCCTCTC
>JAUQQB010000470.1 GCA_030550075.1 Chloroflexota bacterium
TTCCTGCGGGACCTGGGTCTGATCAACAGCTATCTCGGGTTGATCCTGACGCACACGGCCTGGGCGCTGCCCTGGGTGATCCTCTTCCTGCGGAACTATTTCTCCACCCTGCCGCCCGAGATCGAGGAAGCGGCCAGCCTCGATGGAGCGAACCGCTTCCAGATCTTCACCCGGATTGTGCTGCCCCTGAGCCTGCCGGGCCTGGCCTCCGCCGCCGCCCTGCAACTCACATGGGCCTGGAACGATTTCTTTATGGCGCTGATCCTGATCTACGATCCGGACAAACTGGTGGCCACTCAGCGCATTCCACTCCTGCGAGGTCAGTATCACATCGACTGGGGCGTGCTGACGGCCGCCTCCATCCTGACCATGAGCGTGCCGATCCTGGTGTTCGCGTTGCTCCAGCGCTATTACATCCGCGGGCTGATCGGCTGGACGCTGAAATAATTCAATTAGGAGTTACGCAGTTGAAAGCTCTAAAGGTGGGACGGAATGGCCCCACCCCCCTTTCTCCCCCCTCCCCACCGCAAGTTGGGCCGTGGGGAGGGGGGAGAAAAATCCTTGCCCCCCTGGGAAACGAACTGCGTAAGTCCTATCAATTTTTCCGTGGCTCTCCGGGCCACAAGGAGAAGCTTGCTGCGCTCCCCGAACAGGAGCCAACGGCATCCGTCTTAACCTGAGAATCAGGAGCGTGCAATGCACGAGCCCGTATCGGTCCCTCCTCGATCCCTGGAAGCGCTGCGTCCTGTTGTGGGGGATGAAACGATCCAGATGCTTCGGGAGCTGGCCGCGCCCCTGCGCGGGCTGCGGGTGCTACATGTGAACGCCACGGCCTTCGGTGGAGGAGTGGCGGAGATCCTGGCCACTCACATCCCCCTGTTGCGGGATCTGGGGCTGGAGGCGGAGTGGCGGGTGATCCATGGGGACGATGCCTTTTTCCGGGTGACCAAGGCCATGCACAACGGCCTTCAGGGGATGGACCTTGCCTTCACCCGGGAGATGCAGGAGATCTGGAAGGAAGGCAACCGGCGGAACGCGGCGTCCCTGGAAGGGGACTATGACGTCATCCTGATCCACGACCCCCAGCCGGCCGGCATCCCGTTTCTGCGGGAACGTCGCGGAGCCCGCTTCTGGATCTGGCGCTGCCACATTGACACCAGCGCCCCGAACCCGGATTTCTGGACATTCCTGCTCCCCTATCTTTCCGCTTACGATGCGGCGATTTTCACCATGGCGGAATATGTGGGGCCGGACTTCCCAGTTCACCGGGTGGCCATCATCCCTCCGACCATCGATCCGCTCTCACCCAAAAACGCCCTCATGGATCCCGAGGAGGCCCGGGCGATCGTCGCCCGGTTCGGGGTGGATGTGAACCGGCCGCTGCTCCTGCAGGTCTCGCGCTTCGATCCGTGGAAGGATCCCCTCGGGGTGATCGACGCCTACCGTCTGGTCAAGCGGGAACGCCCTGAGGTCCAGCTGGCCCTCGTTGGCTCAATGGCCCACGATGACCCGGAAGGCTGGTTTTATTACGATCGCACGCTGCGGCATGCCGGGGAGGATCCGGATCTCCACGTGCTGCATAACTTCCATGGGGTGGGGGCCTGGGAGGTGAACGCCTTCCAGCGGATCGCGGACGTAGTGATCCAGAAATCCTTGCGGGAAGGGTTCGGGCTCACCGTCACGGAGGCATTATGGAAGGGGAAGCCGGTCATCGGGGGGCGGGTCGGCGGGATCCCGTTGCAGGTCCTGGATGGGGAAACCGGTTTCCTGGTGAGCAGCGTGGAGGAATGTGCAGCAAAGGCGCTGGAGCTACTGGATCATCCGGAGAAAGCGCGGGCGATGGGGGAACGGGGTCGGGAGCATGTGCGGCAGCATTTTCTCTGCACCCGGGGTCTCCGGGACGAGCTGATGTTGCTTCGCTCTTTGCTGATGTAGAACTTGCGTAACGATTCAGCCATTCTCCCGCAATGCCTGTACGGATATAGGCGGTTTCCTCCTGAGGGCAATATTTTTTATCCCCCCTCCCTACTGCTTCGTCCAGATTTGTTTTGAGGATATAAGAGGGTGTGGGCCAATGGCCCCACCCCAAACCCCCAGGAGACCAAGACCAAAAATCAAATCTGGAGGGAGCACTACGGCCCTTTGGGCTGTGGGGAGGGAGGATGAAGGGGGTGGGGCCCTTCCGCCGCTTTCGCGGGAGCTCCGAACGGAATGGAGCCCGGCCGAATCGTTACGAACTTGCGAGACAACGCCGATCCCCACCATGGGATCTCATACATCCTCGGACTCCAGGAACGCCTGGAGTTCCTCAGCCTGTTCCGGGTTTAGAGATCGAATCAGGCGAAGGAGCGCTTCGAATCCCTCCGGGGTGATCCGAAAGACGGTGCCGTGGTGGATGCGGAGGAACTCGAAGTGGAGACGAGCCCGGGGGATCTGGCGCACCAGAAAGAGGGGGACCGGCTCGTGGAGCCAGACGATGGGCGCAGGGGCCAGGTCGAAGGTGTCGCAAGGCCCCCCTTCCACCTCCGGGTAACCATCCGAGGCCAGGCGAGCCAGGCCGATGATCCCCTCGCCGGCCTGGTAGGCCACCACGATATCCCTCTTTCGCATCTCCCGGATTCGGGCCCATGAGACCGGCGAGCGGATCCACTCCCGACCTCCCCAGTTCTGTCCCTCCTCGGCCGGGTTCTGAAAGAAGTCCCGCCAGTGCCAGCGCCCTGCGGAAGCG
>JAUQQB010000471.1 GCA_030550075.1 Chloroflexota bacterium
ATATCTCACTTTACGAGCCGGAAGCCGGCGTAGTGTTCGACGGCGACGTCCTCTTCGCCCGGGGCATCGGCCGCACGGATTTGCCGGGAGGGGATTATGAAACCCTGATGCACAGCATCCGGGAGAAGCTACTCCGCCTGCCGGATGAGACACGGGTCTACCCCGGGCATGGATCGTGGACCACCATCGGCGAGGAGCGAGTGGCCAATCCGTTTCTGGCGGAGGACGGATAAGACCGGTTGCCCGAAGGCGTGGCGCTGTGGGCCTTTCCCCCCGTTTTTCCAGGCGGGGTTGAGCGCTGAAGGCGCCCAGCCCCGGTCCAGACCCAAAGATAAACCGATGCAACCCGTCTATGGGGACTCCAGAACAATCAAACTGTCCGCGATGATCGAGCCATCCGGCTGTTCAAAGCCAGAGAAGTAAACATACTGGCCGACCTGTGGGGTTCCGATCACTGCGGTGGTGGGAAGAACGAACACCCGACGTCCGTCCACCCGATACCCATTGGAGAGCGCCTCCTGAATCGTCCCCTCCCACTCTCCTTCCGCACCCGCGCGACGCAATACCTCGAAAGACTCCGCAACGATCGATCCATCTGGAGCGCGGGAGCCCAGCACGCTCACATAGATCCCTGGAGGCAGGGGACCCTCTGAATCGATTTCGGAGGAGACCTGCACACGATGCCCGGCCACCTGATAGCCTCCCGGGATCACCGCCTCGATCACGCCTTCCAGGCTGAGGACTTCCTCTCCGGACGGGATGCCTTCTTCAGCCGCAGGGGAAAGGGGAGGCGTGGTTGGGCTCGGGGCCTTTCCCTCCCCTGGGGCCGGCATCAAAGGAGCGGTTCGAGGAGGTGAGGAAACACCCCCCTCGGGGATCCCCCGAGCGCACCCGAGGATCACTGCGCCCAGGAGCAACAGCCCGCTATGGATCCATTGGAGACGCATATGCTTTCCTCACCTTGTTTCATCTGGGGTTTTTGGGGGCTGGGCGGAAGAGCTTCCGCCTAGCCCCCGAGAGCGATTTATTGATTTATTCTTCCCCCCATGTCGCGAGGCGGCATGGAGGGCAAGTTCGCTCTATGGCCGTCGCGTGGGCCAGGGGCCATGCCCGGGGTTCTGGGAGGAGCCCTGAAGAGCAGGGCTGGGGGCCTTCGGCGAGCGGGCGATCACCGTGAGGGCCAACCAGGTCCCATCCGGTTGACTGATCGCCCGCACGATCACAAGATCCCCGGCCTGAAGGTCCGCCAGGGTCGCTTTCGGACGGCCCACAATCCGAACGCGGGTCTGCGCGTTGGTCCGCAGCCGCACCAGCTCTCCCTCCCGGGTTTGGATCACCAGAGTGGTTCCCTCCACGCTCTGAAGCGTGCCATGGAACAGTCGATGCGGACGGTGGGAGACGACACGGCCCGCCAGGAAGGTCCCTTCGACAAAATGGCCGATCACCGTGACCGGGTAGCCCACGCCAAGATCGGACCATGTGGGCGAGATCACCCCCGTGATATACAGGCGCGTATGCTCCGTCCACTCCACCGCAATAACCTCGCCCGCATGGGTTTCCACCTCCAGCCGCCGTGTCGCGACATCGATCCGCCGAACGATCCCATGGCGAACCTGAACGGGCCCCTGGATGATTACCCATTGGGCCTCCAGGGATTTCCCTTCCTCGAGCCAGCGTCCATGAACGGTTGCATGGTCTCCCACCCGAACATCTCCCATATCCGCTCGCACAAAGCCGGGGACATGGAAGCGTGTCCTATCCTGAACCTGCACCTCTAGGGTGCCCCAGCGTTCCGTGTTCAGGGTCAGCGTATGCTCTCCGATTGCGGTGATAGTCCCCCTTACCAAAACCTGGCGGCCTGGAACAGGAGTTGCTGTGAGCGAAGGCTCCTGGGCCCATACTGTTCCAGCATAAAGAAATCCCCAGCCAAGAATCAGAAGCCAGAGACTCATTCGACGCATCATTGCACCTCCCATCCAGGATAGTGTTTCAATTCAAAGCGAAAAGGCGTTGAAGCTTTCCCCTCCTGCTCCTTCTCTCCATAGCCCAAGGGGCTGTGGGGAGAGGTAGAAGAAGGTTTTTAGGATGTTAAGGGGCGCATTGAAGGCACACTTTACTCTAAACATCCATTACACCCTCTCGTGCAGCAAAGCCCCACGAGAAGAGGGGATCACGGCCTCCAAAAGCGCATCGGGGGAGATAGGCTTATAGGGATCTTGGCCGAGCCCCTATCCCATCATGAATAACGGGCTCATAGGTCTCAGGTTATGGGTCTTCAGCCTTGGGAGATGCCACGGGATATGGCGTCCTCAGGATATCCGTAAATCACCGATCGCTTTCCTTAGAGGGATCTGGGAGGCTGGGCGGGCTGCCGAAGGGGGCCCACACCCCGCGAAGATTCTCCAGGAAGATGGAGGGGCCCCCAGGGATTTAGATAGGCGGTTCTTCTCCTTAAAGCATCGGATAAGGCTTGAGGAATAGGAGCTCATGAAACATGAAGAGGGGAAATGACCCTTCCCCCCTTTCTCCCCCCTTCCCGCGGTCCTTCGGATAGCGGGGAGGGGGAGAAGGGAGTTGAGGGCATCCGTTTCCACCTTGCCCTGAACCTAAATGAGCACCACTGGTTCGATAGGCGTAACTATTCAGCCGGGCCACATTCCATTCAGAGCTCCCGCGAAGCGACGGAAGGGCCCCACCCCCCTTTCTCCCCCCTCCCCACGGCCA
>JAUQQB010000033.1 GCA_030550075.1 Chloroflexota bacterium
AAGGAACTGCGTAAGTCCTAACAAATTCAGCCCGGCGCTCAAGCGCCGGGCTTCTCGCGGGATCCCCCATGCTATCGCACCGAGATCGGAACCGGGTAGACATAAAACGGCCCTGAGGCCGAAGCCATGTCGGGCAATAAATGGAGCATCTCGGGCCACGCATACCATCCGATCCGTAGCGTATACCGGCCCGGGCGGGGAATCCCGTCCAGCGGCATAGCGATCGGGATCACCGTCCCCGTGGGCCAGCGCGAGGTCGGTTGCCAGAGATCCCGCTGGCTTCCCGCTTGTCCTTTTTCATCCACCACATGCACAAACAGCGTGTAATCCGTCTCCAGATCGTTCATGGCCTCGAAAGCCAGCCAGATCGTCCAGGGCGTTCCAATCGGCACTTCGGAAGGCCCTTCCATGCCGGCCAGACGGATTTTCCCTCCAAAAACGACCGGCTGGTGGATAGGGGCGATCGCCCGGGTGATCACCAGAGGCTGCGGGAGCTCGAAGGCGTCCTCCTCAGAGCCGTCAATCCGCAGACGACTTCCCGGGTTTAGCCGCTTATATAAGCCTACGCGAATCCGATAAAGCCCGGGCTCCGCCTCTTCGGGCACCTGCAGGAAGTGGATGTCCTGGTAGATCCGCTCCATATCCCACGCGTTCGTCGGGACATCCGCCGGATGCATGTGATCGCTCTGGAAAGCCAGGCGCGGCTCTCCGATCAGCGGATAAGCGTGGACATACACGCTATATTGGGTTTCCATTGGCCGCAGCGGCCGCCACCACAGGGTGAGGCGAACCTGGCTGCCCGGCGCCACGCCGGCGGGCTCCATCCGATAGCCGATCAGGCGGATCTGTTCGGCATAATCGATGTGTAGATAGGTCTGTGCCCCTGGTGGTCGATCCAGGGGCAGGCGGGTCGCCGCCCAAAGCCGATACGGAGCCTGGCTGAGCAGGGCCAGGCCCCCGAGCAAGAGGAGCGCTCGCTCGCTAACCGTCCATGCATTCCATGAGGCCCATATATGATGAGGGACATCGGCCATTCGGTGAAGGGATCGGGTGATGAAACGTGAAGGCGCAAACCGTTTGAAGCGAAAGCCGGATGCCAGACGCCCGATGCCGGCGAGCGTCAACCCGGCGGAAAGCAGCTCCATAAGACGCCATTCGAGCAATGGCTTAAAGCGGAGCCGGACTTCATGAAGTCCGGCGGGAACCTCCGCTCGCAACCATCCGGTTTGGGCTTCCGCCCACACAGGAACCGGTCGCCCATCTACCCGCACCGTCCACCCTGGAAAGGCCAGGACGTAGAACCGCACGCTCCCGCCGACAGGGAGATCGACGACATATCGCTGATCCAGGGCCTTGCGCTCCAGCACCCGCACAGCTGCTCCGGGCGGCAGGGGATCCGGGTCCAGTCGGATTGGCTCCTCCCCGGCGCGATAAGCTCCTTCCAACGGCGAGCCCTCGATCTCCCCCACAACCCATCGCGGGAACAATTCCCCCACGCTGATCAGGCCCGGATAGCGATGTCGGCGCTCATAAGCGTGCAGATCCACCATGGACGGGCGGAGCAGGCGAATCGGCGTGCCCCCGTTATACAACAACCCAAGGCTGCCCGTGATCAGCGCCCCGCATGCGATTGAAACCCATAGCCCCTGAACGCGGCGCGGCACAACATCCACGGCCAGGCCGATCAGCAGCGCCATGGGAAGCGCCGCAGGGCCCAGCCATCGCCATGGGAATTCCGCATAGGCGAGAAGAAGGATCTGCTCCCAGACCTGTCGGGACGCCGGCAACATCATGAAAATCATCCCGGCCAAAGCTCCCCCACACCCCATCGCCAGCGCGCGCGGGCGGAGGCCTCCGCCTTCCACGTTTTTCCGCCGAACCAGCCATCCCACGGCAGGGAGCGCCAGCAGCGCCTGGTGGGGCCCCAGCGTCAGGATCAGCCGCCGGTTCCCAAGACGGTCGTCATACAGTGGAGGAAGGGAGAACAGCGAGCCCGGATCCAGGAAATGCTTCCGGAAATCATATTCGCCCTGGAGCAAGCGGTCCAGATGCACCAGGGGGCGGTCTGCCATAGCGGGAACCACGAAGAACGCCGCCAGGCCCATCCCCAGCGCCGCTATCTGCAACCCCACGCGGACGCGGCGTATGGGGAGCCGTTCCACCCAGATCACGCCAATGCCGTATCCGGCGAGCAGCGGGGCGCTCAGCAAGGCGCTGATATTGTGGCTGAGAAGAAGCAAGGCGATCACTCCGGCGGCGGCAAAGCGCCAGCCCCAGCGAGGCTCCTGGAGCGCGTGATGGAGCATCAGCAAGACCCATGGCAACAAGCTGAGGGCCAGATATTGGGGGAAGTCCCCCTGCCAGTAGAGCTCACGGACCCGGAACGGAACGCTAGCGAAGGCGAGGCCGGCGACGAGAGCCGCCCGCTCGGATAATCCCCAGCGGCGAGCCAACCCGTAGACCCCTATGCTTCCCAGCAGCAGTAGCCCCGCCAGCGGGATTTTCACACTGAGCTCCAGGGGAAATCCCATGGACATCCCCATCGCCCCCAGCCACGCGAAGAGAGGCCCAAGAAAGTGAAAGAGGGGTATGCCCAGGCCAAAGGCCAGATCGGGAGCCCAGCGCGGGTAGAAAACCCCCGTCTGCCACAGGCGGTGCATCTCCAGAATTCGATAGGCATGAATCACCCCATCCTCGGTGGGGGGCAGACCGGGGCGGAGCATCGGCATCCCAACGAGCATCGTCCATAGGAGCATCAACCAGAATCCACGTTCCCGCGCCATCGCGCTCATCCCTCCGGAACCCGGCACGGAGTGGGCAGGATGTCCACAACCGCCGCCGTCACGGCAGCGTGCTCCCAGAGCGGTGCCTGCGAGGATCGAATCGGCCAGCGAGCGGCCGGGTCCGGCTGGCCAATCGGGTAAAGTCCGATCACGATGGACATCGGGCCGGATGGAAGGTCCATGGGGAGGGAGATCCGGTAAGATTGGAGAAACACTTCTCCGGGTATCCATTCGCGAAAAGACCGGTTCCCGAAATCAATCGGGAGATCCCGGCCCGCCACCATCCGGCCCTCTCGATCGTGGAGATGGACGAACACGACCGGCACCTGGGTCTGGGCCTGGAAAGCCTGCACGTCCCACAAGCTCCAGAACAGCGAAAACTCCAGCGCCTCCCCGGGACAGAAAGCCGCGCCGCTCAGAGCCATCGCCCCCAGGGAAACGCCGTTCCCAAACTCCACCTGTGGCATCTGGAAGACTCCGGGGAGATCCGAAGGGGGATCCTCCAGGGCGATCTTGTCCTGAAACCGGATCGGTTGAGGAGGCGGAAGCGGCATACGGCCGCGATCCCCGGGGATCAGCTCTCCCTCCGCCTGCAAGAACAAAGCCTGCGAGGGTCGAGGGATCCAACCGACCGGCAGCGCCTCCAAGTAGGCGGGCAGAGCCAGCGGAAGAGCGCCCTGGAGCCGGAATGGGGCGATCCCGGACCCCTCGGATTCGATGATCGACAACATGTAACGGCCTGGGGTGAGGGAAACCCGCCACGGCCACGCGGCTCGGGGCAACGTCAGGAAAAGCCAAAGTCGATCCCCCTCCGGAATCGCTTGAATCCCTATTGCCTTGGATCCGGGGTGAGGACGCTCTTTCAGAAGATAGAGGGTGCCTGCAGGCGCCTCGGCGATCTTCTGGAAACGATCCTGGAACAGCGTCCAGCGGGCCTCGAAAGCCGCTCGCTCTTCCGGGGTCCAGCCTTCCGCGCGGATTAGAAACGCCTTCACCCCCAGATCTTCGAAAAAGGCCAGGCTCTCCCGGGAGGGAAAGATCAGGAGGCGATCCGCAGCTTCCCAGGACAATGGGGGGAAGAAACCGCTGTAGCCAATGGGCGTGGGTTGCTTCCGATAAAGGGTTGCGAATTGCGCCTGAGTCAGCCGACGCATCGTCTCCGAATCGGAGAGCAAATTCAGGGTCCGGATCGTCGGGAATTCGATGAACGGGAATGCCCACGGGCTCTCAGCCAGCCGCCGGTCCAGCTCAGGGAGTGGGCGGGGAGCCGTGTAGCGGGGAAAGGGCCCCCGATAGGCTTCGAGGATCGCCAGGGCCAGCACCAGGATGAATATCCCCCGGCGGAGCTCGGATCGCGGATGCCATACGTGCCATCCAAGCCCGGCCAGCGCAGCCAGGCCCAGCTGGGCCAGCACGAACATGCGAGCGGGGACGCGGATCGCCTGGAACCCGGGGAAGAAATGCCAGAGCAGGAGATAGGGCATTGCAGGAAGCAACGGCGGGTCCTCCACGCGCAGTCGCAACGCCGGGCCAACCGCAAACACCGTTCCGATCACCGTAAGGAGCGCAAAGGGCCTTCGCCATGGCGAGCGGCTACGCCAGAGACCGTATGCCGCCAGAGCCAGTGGAACCAGCCCAGGGAAGAGGGTTTCAATATGAGCATAGCGATGGATCTCCTGAAAAGGTGGGATCCTGGCATAGAGATGGCCGTGGGGGACCAGTAGAAAGCTCAGAAGCCCGAAGAGCGCTTGCTGGTCCAGCCCGCGTGCTCCGACCCAACGACGGGCTTCCAGGTAAGGCCAGGTGGCGGGAAGGATCAGCCCGGCTGCCAGGATTCCCGCGAGGATGACCTGGCGCCAGAGGGCGACGCGCCGGGTGGAGGGATAACGCGCGATCTGCTCTGCCCCCACGCTGATCAGGCCCACGCTCAGGAACAGCCCATGGTAAAGCGAGATCAGGAATTGGCCGGCGAAGGCCAATCCTAACCCGATGGCATCCCGGGTTCGACCGGTCCGCAACAGGCGAAAGAGAAACCAGAGTGCCAGCGGGATGCCGAAGTTCAGCAACACCTGAAGTTGCGGGGATGGGCCAAACCGTAGCGTCATCGAGGCGAACAGCAAGCCGCTCAGCAGGGCAGCCCCCGGATCACGAATCAAACAGAAAACGAGCGCATAAGTCGTGAGGGCCGAGAGGACGAAGGCAGAGAGGAACAGGAGGTTGTAGGCCAGGATCGGATTGCCGGTAAGCCAGATCGCCGGCGCAGCCAGCAGGGCGGCACCCAGCAGGTGCTCCGAGAAGTAAAGGGTATCCGGATAAGGATAGAAGTTCGGCGCATGGGGGAGTTGCCCGGGCTGCAGAAGATGGGCTGCATCCCACCCCAGCGTCCAGGCGTTCAGCGCCGCATCCCCCTCGTTCTCCAGATGGGATGTGGCGGTGCGCGCCACCGGCCAGGTCAACGCGAGGGAAAGAGATGTAAAGAGGATCAGAGCAAGCCCATGGCGACGAAGCATGTTAGCGAATCTCGAGATCCAGAAGGTCCACCACCTCGCCATGGTCCGAGGGCTCCCGTCGTCCAGTCTGCTCATCGTAGAGGCCAACTCGAAGCACGTAACGGCCGGGGAGCAAATCCAGCATAAATCCATACCGATCCCCAATCGGCTCGCCGGGGTGCCAGGCTTCCACCGGCTCCCATCCCTCTTGGGGCGGACGGTCATGCTGGAGCTGCGGGGGCTGATCCGGCCGACCGATGTGAACGAACACCTTGCGGGGCGTAGGAGAAGACCGCGTGGCCTGCCAGATCAGGGCCACCCGCAGCGGCGTTCCTCGCGGCACCGACAAAACGAGCCGTCCTTCCGAATGCATGGGCTTCGTCTCCCCTTGAACCGCCGCCTGAACCAGCGCGATGCCATTTTCCCAGCGCACCCCCCCGCTGATGATGTGCCATCCACCCCTCGGGCTCAGATACAGCATCAACCGCATCCAATCCTCATAATCCCGCTCGCTCACCTTATAGGCCTGTTCCAGCAGGTAGCGCTCGATCCCCGGTTCCGATTCATGCCAGCGGTTCCAGGGCCGCATGAGCCAGACCCGCGGATATCGGGCCAGCACCCGATCGATCAGCATCCGTTGAGGTTGTGGCAATGGAACGGGGGCAGAGAAGATCCCATACCAGTCGATGGGGGCCCGCAGCCAGTTCAGGAAGTAATCGCCAAAGTAAGGATAAGTCATCAGCAGCGCGTCCCCGGGCCGGGCTTCCTGATTGAGATCCTCGATCATCGGCCGGAGAAACCGCGCGTTCTCGTGGAAGTCGTAACGGGGGTCATTGGCAACGGCATGCAGGGAGACGGCAGCGGCCAGCAAGGCCACACCACACAGGGCACCGCCCGTAGCGAGCTCTCGCTCGGAAAAGACAGGAGATCCGCGCCTTAGGCGCCAGAGACCTGCCAGGGCGCCCAGCCCGATTCCAGCTCCAACAGCAACCGGGGGCCAGATGAGGGAAAAACCCGAGGCGGATCGAATCCAGGCGGGAGCCAGATCTGCAGCAGAGAACATCCGCCAGTGGCCCAGGATTGGGTTATAGGTGAAATCCCATGCGACGCGCTCCATCGCCTGGGGATAATTCCGAAGCGTCTGATACAACCGGCGGTCCAATTCCCCCTCGAACACGCGGGGATCCACCAGAACACCAGCCAGCTGAGGAAGAAGAGAAATGGCCCCCAGGCCCATCAGGATGGAAAGGCCCCACCGACGAGGCCATTGCAATAGTTGTTCCACCATGGGGACTGCCGCGAGCATGGCGACCGGGATGAGCGGCACCATATATCGCGGTCCCCAATTCAATCCTCCCCACCAGATAATCGGGCGACTGTAGCCCGCAATGTGTAGTGTCCCGAAGATCAGGATGCCCCCTGCCAGGAAAGGATGGACCCGGAACAGTCGCCGGAGCCCCACGAGAGCCAACAGGAGCGCAGGCGAGTAAGGGAGCAAGCCCTTGCCCGGGCTGAGCGTTAACGCCAGGGCCCGTTGGATCATCGCCTCCGGTCCGGAGATGACCAGCTCTGGCGCACGGGAGTATTCCATCACATTGCGAGCAAACGCCGAGATGCCTGCCAGGGTGGTGCGGTAATACAGATGGGCTGGAAGCATCACGATCAGGAAGCCCATCCCAGCGGCTCCGAGAGCCCGGAGCGCCATGGTCCGGGGCATGGAACGCAGATGGGGCCAGGTGGCGACCAGGAGGCCGGGGAGCGCGATCAGGGCCGATTGCTTGGTGGCGATCGCTCCTCCCAAAGCCAGGCCAACCAGGAAGAAAGCCGCTTCCTTGGACCTTGAGATCAGAAAGGGTGCCCCGAAGGCCAGCAACAGCCAGAACCCAGTCATGGGCTCGCGAAACAACCGCTGACTGTAAGGCCACGCCATGGTGCCGAAAGCGAAGAAGAATGCCGTAAGGGTTGCCGCCGCGATGGAGAACCCCATCCCTCGCGCGATGAGATAAAGGGCGCTCACGGTGGCCGCAGTCCCAATCGGTCCGAGCAGCATAGCTGTTTGAAAACGCCCTGTCCTCAAGAGGTCGCTCAACCAGAGCAACGGCGCCATTGCCACCATCTGCGCCGGCTCGTAATTGGGAACCATCTCTCCGGAGATGGTATACATCCCCACATTGGCGCTGCCCGGTTTCACATCCAGGTAATAGAGAGGATGAATGGTGAAGCGACCGATTTTCTGGAAGCTGGAGGCGGACGCGAACATCGCCCGCTCATCGTCGCTGATCGGGTAACCCGCATACGTAAGGAAGTAAATTGAGAAGGCGAGGGCCCACAGGCCGAGCGCCCACCCCAAATCCCGCCGTGTGATCATCGGCGCACCTCAATCCATCCAAGCTCCAGATGGTCGGAGGCATCTATCGGCGTGCGGACCAGCGTTTCCCAATTGTAGCGCCCGATCACTAGCCGATAGCGCCCCGAGGGGATTCCAGCGGGCAACCGCAGCTCAAAGCGTTCAAAGATCAATTCTCCCTCAGGCCAGGCCACAGATGGATAGCGCCCACGGCCCACCGGATGGTCGTCTTGAGCGATGAGCTGACCGTTTTCATCCAGGAGATGCACAAACACGCTGTGTTCTTCTGAAACCGTTGCCCAACGCCGCCAGGCGGTCGAAACTCGCAACTCGCCGCCGGAGGGGATGCTCCCTTCCGGCTCTACACGAAAGGCAACGAGCTCCACCCCATCCGCCCAGCGCGCCTCAACCCGCCGCATCTTGTCCAAAGCGCGCCCAGCCGGTCGAAAGGCCAGCAGCCGTAATGGGCCGAAGGCTTCCTCCCTCAAGAGTTCTGCATGAAGCGCTAACCATTGTTCCACCTCCTCAGAGCCCGGCCACATAGGCAGGTGAACCGGGATCAGCCAGATCCGATCATATTGTCCAGCGAGGCGCTCTAAAGCAGCGAGCGTTTCCTCCCGTTGGAACGGTTGAGAGGCAGGCAGCATCCCCCACCGAGCACCGCCTCGATGGTAATACGTAAAAGCGGGGTCCGGGAAGGTGATCAGCGCGTAATCCCCCGGACCCGTCTCCCGGTTGAGTTCCGCTGCCAGCTCGCGGATCGGTGGGCTCTTGGCATAACGGGGGTCCAGGTAATGATGCCACAGGCTCTGGGCGAAGCCGATCCCGATCCCCAGGCTACAGAAAAAGGGAAAAAGAAGAAAGCCCTGATCCCATAGTCTCTCCATCGTAAGTCGTCCGATCCCAATGGAGGCCAGGAGGATCCAGAAGGGGAGGGCGGTGATCATATAATGGGGCGCAAAGACCGCCCGGCTCTGCGCAGCGAGGAAGGCCACAAGGATGGGAGCAACGAGGTGCCCGATGATCCAGATGCCATCGGCTCGCGCGGTCCGAAGCAAGGAGAGCCCTCCAATCAGCGCAGCTACCGCCCAGAGGATAGTGGCGACCGCAGCCGGCCATCCATCACCGGTGGTCCCTACCGTAAACACCTGCAGGATCTGCCAGAGGCCATTCCAGAGCGAGGGAGCGTGCCGGGCCGTCCCGGTGTAAGGGGCAAGGGCATGGACGGCCAGGAGAACGCCGGGGAGACTAAGAAGCAAGATCCCCCCCTGGGCGATCCCCCATAACCGAAGGCGGTGGGACCACAAAGTTCCGATCAACACGGCCTGCAGGGCGAACAAGATCGCTAAATTGTAGTGATAATAGACCCCCATGGTTCCAATCAGAACGAAAAGGGCCCAATCCCGCTGCCGGTTCGTGCGCAAGGCATGCATCAGGGCCAGCGGCTCGGCGATGCCAAAGAAGGCCAGCGTCCCATACTGGCGCGCGTCCTGGCTTTGCCAGATCAAATAGGGATGCAGACTCGCGAGGGCCATCCCCAGCCATGCGATCCTTCGAGGCTGACCCATCGCCTGAAGCCATCGGCTGATCAGCGGCGCAATCAGGAAGGTCAGGAACAGGGAATGGAACCGTAACACAAACTCCGAATCGCCGGTCAGCTCCATCCAGGTTTTCATCCAGAGGAAATGCAGTGGGGAATGAGGCTCCCGGGCCTCCCAGATGAACCGGAGGATGGCGCCCGGATCCTGGCGGGCGATCATCCAGGAGAAGGCCTCATCCCCGCGGAGCGAGGGCGCTGAGAGCCGGAACATCCGCAGGGCAAAGCCCAGCGCCAGCATCGCGAAGACAGCTAAGAGGGAGCGGAGAGCGAAGGGCCGCGTCCCTGCCCTGGTTCCAGGGCGAGTTGAGCGCCTCTTTCTCTCCCGGATCTCGAACCTCCACACGGAGCGCGCGCTCATCGTCGAACCTCAATCACATCCAGCGTCAGAGATTCTGCGAGCCCATCCGGGCGGCCCACCGTAAGAATCAGGCGATAACGCCCTGGAGGTATATCCGCGGGCAAGAGGAAATCCCGATCGTCCACAACTACGGCGTCCGAGGGCCAGCTCGACAACGGATAACGTTCCAGCACACCTCCCCGCGGCGGAGCCCCCTCAATCTGGAAGATCCCATCCGGATGAATCAAGACCACTCGAAGCTGCGCATTCACATCCGCATCCGGAAGGCGACGCCAATAAAGGGTTAAGTGAAACTGCCGCGTTGGCGGGAAGACGCCCCACCGGTGCGGAGCAACGCCGCTCTTGCCCGCATGCTGAAACCCAACGAGCTCCCAACCCGAGGCGAAGCGATGCGTCACGGGGCGAGCTTCTTGAGGAAGCGATGGCCGGGTCCACTGCAGCGCATAGGCGCGGATCCGAATCTTCTCCGGGAAGACCTCCATCCGCACCGGATAGCGCGCCCTCAATGTCTGATCCATCAGATCCAGCGGATCCGCCCAATCCGCGTGGGCCCGGATATACCACAGGGTATCGTGACCCTCTATGGGAAGGCGAAGCAGGGTCTCCTCCGCCCTCGCCGGATCGGGGATCGGATGGGCAAAGGCGCTGTGGTCCAGTGGTTTCCGGTAGTAATAAAAAAACGGGAACCGAATGTATTCGGCAAAGAACAGCGCAACATCGTGAGATCCCGAATGTGCGGCGACCCAGCCCGCAGCGCCCCGCCAGTCCTCCTTGGCACTCATCGGGCTCCATAGATCTTGGAACCCTGCCATCGCCAGTCCAATCCAACCGGCCAGAGCCCAAATGCGCCAGGTCGGATGCCCGATCCCCGCGGCGAGCCCGGCGAGGGCCAGCGGGGTCAAGGACATCCAGTAACGAGGGGAGGTGAGCGGGAAGCGCTGGCTCGCCAGATACCGGAAGGCTATACCCAACATGAGACCGAGCAGGCTGGCCCGAACGGGGCGTTCCTTCCACGCCCCCAGGATCAGAATGAGACCGCCATACAGCGCTCCCAGAAGTGCAAGACGTGGGTTTGACGCCTGATAAACCGTCCAGGCGGTTAGAAGCTGTTGAAGGGCTTTCAGAGGGGGAAGCGGAGGATTCCACCACAGGATTGCGCCTTGTTGCCCGTTCCATGCCTGCCAGGCCAGTGGAAGCCCAGCGAGCATCAGGAACGCCATGGTACCCCGTCCTCCGCGGGTGGACCAGAGAGGGCGTCTGAGTGCCACGGTGAGGCCGAGATGGGCGATCGCCAAGAAAACTGTCGTCAGATGAACGTAGCATGCTGCCGCAAGGGTGAGGGCGTAGAGCAGCCAGTAACGGAGACAATCCTTGCGGAGCGCTCTCAGGAGCCAGACCCCGCTCATCGCGCTGAGGGCGAACAGCAATCCATAAACCCGAGCTTCCTGGGCGAACCAGATCAGGTAGGGCTGGGAAGCGCCCAGCGCCAGCGCAATCAGCCGGTTGGATTTGCGGCTGACGAGCGTCCCCAGATGCCAGAGCCAGGCCAAGCCAAACGCCATCCACCATGCGGAGAAAAAGCGAACCACAAACTCCGTATCCCCTGCCAGGGCCATCCATCCCTTTAAGAGCAGAAAATAGAGGGGAGGGCTTGCCTCTTCTTTGAAAGCCATTGTCCGTTCCAGCAACGTTGGCAGTGGCAGCTGAGCGATCCAGATGGCCACCGCTTCATCCAGCCATATGCTATGAAATGTTAAGAACGGCAGTCGCAGGGCCCAGGCGGCCCCAAGCAACAGGAGTCCAATCCAAAGCGAACGTGCCATCGATGCTTGTATCCTCCGAAACATATGGGATGGATCTCCGCACATTTCGGTGGCCTGTGCATCAGGCCTCCCCTTCTCCGGTCGAGCGAAAGGATCGGGATAAGGCACTAGGCTGGCCAGATCAACCACCCGGCCTCGGGATGTCGCGCGACTCGCATCGGGATCTCATAAGCGGCTTCCAGGAGGGCCGGCTGAAGGACCTCCTCCGGGGGCCCAAAAGCCAGGGCCCGGCCGTTTTTCAGCAACAACAGCCGATCGCAGAAACGGGCTGCCAGGTGAAGATCGTGAATTGCCAGCACCCCTGCCATACGCTCTGTCTGAAGCATCCCACGGATCAACTGGAGAAGCCGAAGTTGATATTTCAGGTCCAGATGAGCGAAGGCCTCATCCAGCAACAGGATGCGAGGGGTCTGGGCAAAGGCACGGGCGATGAGCAGACGCTGTCGTTCTCCCCCCGAAAGCGTCCCCACCAGCCGTTCCGCGAACGCACGGGTCTCCGTCCGGATCATCGCCTGCTGGATCTGCATGCGATCGGTTACGGAAAGCGCGGACAGCCAGGAGAGATGGGGCGTGCGCCCAAAGGAGACCACCTCCTCCCCAGTGAAGGCTTCAGGGAGGGAAGCCCCCTGGGGGACCACAGCGATCCATCGGGCTCGTTGTTCTGGGGGAAGGCGGTGGAGCGGGATGTCCTCCCAGAAGATTGCGCCAGCCTGGATTGGGATCACACCGCTCAGCGCGCGGAGCACCGTCGTCTTTCCGGCACCGTTCGGGCCGATCAATCCCAGCGCCTGACCCGGCCCCACGGAGAAACTTAACCCCGTGATGACCACCTGGTCCCCATAAGCGATCCGCAGGTTCTCTACCTGAAGCATATCCCCTCTCTTCTTTGCTGAACTTCCTATCCTTTCAGTCTAAGGCTTTATGAAGCACTCAACAAATGGGGGGTCTCCCCCTTGAGGGTTACGAAAAGCGGATCGGCGTCCCATGGTTTCCTCAGGCCCAATACTCTTCAGCCCAGAGGGCTTTAGGGGGGCTGTCCAGCTGGTCATCCCTTTCGATCTAAGCCGAAGAGGTAGACGACCAACACCTGGACGCTGGATCCATAGGCTGGTCCCCGAAAGGGATGTTGGGGGAGGCAGGCCATAAAGACCACCCTATCCACCCTAACCGATTTCCCCTCCTCGCGTTCCCTCGCGGCCCCACAGAAGGGATAAAGCTTTCAAACCATGACATAATTTTGGGTCCAGTTGCTTGACAGAAATAGCAGAAATAACTAAAATAATCGTGATGCTAACACGTGTTAGCAAGCGATGATGAAACGCCGATCTCCAACGGCTGAGGATGTGGCCCGCCTGGCCGGGGTTTCGCGGACCACCGTTTCCCTGGTGCTGAATGGGGTGCCGGATGCCCGGATCAGCCCGGAGACCCGACAGCGGGTGCTGGAAGCGGCGGCTCGCCTGAATTACCGACCCCATGCCGGGGCCCGGCATCTGGTCCGCGGGCGCTCCGAAGTGATCGCCTTCGTCATGCGTCAGACCCCCGATCAGGTCTTTGTCGATGCCTTCCTCCCGGAGGTATTACGGGGCCTGAGCGATGTTCTTCGAGAGGCCAACCTGCATCTGTTGCTCTTTCCCCTCGCCCCTGACCACGCCCCGGAGGAAACCACGCGGCTGCTTCAGGAGCGCCGGGTGGATGGGATGATCCTCTCCGGCCCGCGCTTTGAAGATCGGGAGTGGCTGGAACACTGGGCGCAGGAAACCCCGGTGGTTCTCCTGGGGCATCTGGCCGGCAGCTCGCTCCCCTCAGTGGATGTAGACAATCTGCAGGCCGCGGCGATGGCCACGCGCCACCTGTTGAGGCTGGGCCATCGACGGATTGGGCTGATCACCAACGCCCCGCTGTCATATACGGCCAGCTATGAGCGCTGGCTCGGCTATCGCCAGGCTCTGGAGGAGGCCGGCATCCCTTACGATGAAACCCTGGTCGCTTTCGGGGCGTTCACTCCCGTCAGCGGGGCGGCCGCAATGGAGCGGCTGCTGCAGCTCCCCGAGCTTCCTACCGCGGTTTTTGTGGCCAGTGATGTGGTGGCCTTCGGCGCCCTTCAGGTGATCCGCCGCCACGGCCTGCGGGTTCCCCAGGACCTGGCCCTGGTGGGCTTCGATGATGTGCCGCTGTCGGCCTACCTCGATCCGCCGTTGACCACCGTGCACCTGCCGGCAGAAGATCTCGGGCGGGAGGCGGGCCGGCTGTTACTCCAGTGGATCCAGGAGGGACGGCCCTCGACCGCAACGATCCGGCTGGCCACCCGGCTGATCATCCGTCAATCCTGTGGCGCGGGAGGTGGAACATGAAGCGCATCGGAGTTGCCCTGCTGGTTCTGATGCTGGTCGCGAGCGCCTGCGTGCCAGCGGCCACACCCACCCCGGAACGGATTGTGGAGACCCGGGTCAT
>JAUQQB010000472.1 GCA_030550075.1 Chloroflexota bacterium
GTTTACGGGCAGCTGGCCGGCGCCTTCTATGGCGTGGAGGCGATCCCGGAGACCTGGCGGGCTCGCCTGGCGATGCGGGAGAAGATCGAAGAGCTGGCAGATCAGCTGTTCGAGCTGGCGTGGGGCGAAGGGGGCCATGCGCTCTCTTCTTAAGCGGACTTCGCGGATGCTGGAATCCATGGATCGCGAACGGCGTGCGGATCTGACACCAGGAGATGACCCATGAAACGCAAGAGACGGCTCCTCCTTCTTGGGATCGTGGTCCTGATCGGATCCCATCTGGGAATCCCGGTATCCGGCTCCCTGGAGGGGATGTCGGCCGCCGCGTCGCCGGATTGTTTCCTCCCTCTGGAGGACGGCCAATGCCTTCCCCCGCCGGTCCGCGCGGATCAAGCGCCGCGCCCGGCGGCGCGCCCGATGGCGGCCCCTACCCCGCGAAGGCCTGGGGTGGTGGTGAAGCGCAAACCGAGCGCGCCCCCGGGGGCGTTCCGGGCCGCCCTCGCCGCGGCCGGCTTCCCCGAGGCGGAAGCCCTCGCACTCCCCCGCTGGTGGCGCGTCCCCATGCCGCCCGGGCAGGACCCCGAGGCAGTTGCCACACGGCTGCGCCAGCGCCCCGATGTGGAGATCGCCGAGGTCGAGCGCGAGGTCCGCATCACCTTCACCCCGAACGATCCATATTATGGTTATCAGTGGAACCTCCCGAAGATCCGCGCCCCGCAGGCGTGGGACCTGGTCACCGGGACCTCCGCTGTGTGGATCGCCATCGTGGACACAGGGGTGAACTACACCCATCTGGATTTAAATTCCTCGCGGTTGTGGCTGGGATGGGATTTTGCGAACAACGACCCGGATCCGATGGATGACCATGGTCATGGCACTCACGTGGCCGGGATCGCCGGGGCAAACACGAACAACGGCATTGGCGTGGCCGGGGTATGCGGGGGGTGCGACCTGCTGGCGGTGAAGGTGTTGCGTGCCGATGGCTACGGTCTGGATTCCCGGGTGGCGGATGGGATCCGATACGCTGCGGATTGGGGCGCAGCCTATGGGAAACGGACGATTATCAACCTGAGCCTGGGTAGCCCGGATCCCAGCACTATTCTCGCGGATGCGGTCTCTTATGCCCAAAGCAAAGGAGCGCTGATCATAGCGGCAGCGGGGAATCAAGGCACGAACACGCTCTTCTACCCCGCGGCTTACCCGGGGGTGATCGGCGTCTCTGCCACGGATTCCTCCGACAGGCGGGCCTGGTTCTCCAACTACGGTTCTTATGTGGATATTGCCGCGCCAGGGGTGGATATTCTCTCCACCTATCCTGGAGGTTACTATACCCGGCTGGATGGCACCTCGATGGCCGCCCCCCATATCGCCGGGGTGGCGGGGCTGGTGTGGTCTGTATGGTGTCGGGCATCGGCGGAAACTGTTCAAAATATCCTGCTCTCTACGGCGACTGATCTGGGGGACCCAGGCTGGGATCCGTATTTTGGCTATGGCCTGGTGAACGCCGAGGCTGCCGTTCGATGGCGCCCTGCGGTGACACCCGTTCCTCCACCTGGGCCTTATCGTCAGTATCTGCCACTGGTCAGCGCCGCTTGTCCTTAACAGGAAACAAACAGCGGCGGAGAGGATGCCTGCCGGTTATAATGTACAGGACTTACGCAGTTCGTTTCCCATGGGGGCAAGGATTTTTCTCCCCCCTCCCCACGGCCCAAAGGGCCGTGGGGAGGGGGGAGAAAGGGGAGGCCATTCCGTTCCACCTTTAGAGCTTTCAACTGCGTAACTCCTAAATGTAATCACAATCGTGTTTACTTCTATACTGGGAGGCAGAGTCCGATACGGGTAGTGGGAGTGCGCGCTTTGAAACAGCGCACTGGAGAGATCCTTCGTTGGGTTCGGGAGCATGGAGAAGTCGTGGCCATCACCTATCGGGGCGAAGTGATCGCCCACCTGATCCCGGTTCACCCCTCTGAGCCCTCCGCGGAAACCATGCAAGCGCTCTGGTCCGATCTGGATCAGCTGGCCCAGGAAATTGGAAGCCGCTGGCCTGCGTCGGTAAGCGCGGTGGAAGCCCTCGGGGAGAACCGGCGGGGATGATCTATGTGGTCGATGCCAGCGTCTGGGTGAGCCGGCTGGTGCCGCAGGATGTTTATCATCCGCATAGCCGACGCTGGCTGGAAACCCAGGTCGCCCGAGGCGCCCGCATGATCCTCCCGATATGGCTGCTGGCTGAAGTGGCGGGCGCCATTGCCCGGCGCACCGGAGAGCCCGCTATGGGGCTTCGATCCATGGATCTTCTTCTACGATTTCCGGGCGTGCAATGGGTCATCATCGATTTCAGTCTGGGCCTGGAGATGGCCCGATGGTCTGCGAATCTCCGGTTAAGGGGCGCCGATGCGGCGTATGTGACCATTGCTTCCCGCCTGAAGATCCCCCTGGTGACATAGGATCGGGAACCGATGGAGCGGGCAAAAGAGCATATCTCCGTGATGACTCCTGACGCTTAGCGACATTCCCACCGATGTGAACCATCCATGCCTCGACCGATCCTCATCGTTCACGGTGGTGCGGGGACCATCCCGGAGGAGCGCCATGCGGCGGCGATCGAGGGCTGCCGTCGAGCGGCGCAGGCGGGATGGTCGGTGTTGGCGGCCGGCGGCTCCGCCCTGGATGCGGTGGAAGCCGCCGTGCGCGCTCTGGAGGATGACC
>JAUQQB010000473.1 GCA_030550075.1 Chloroflexota bacterium
ACGATGACCGTGGAGATCGTGGCCGTGCCCCGGACGCTGGTTATGGATGGGGAGATCCCCCTGGAGGCCCTGGAGAACCCCCGCTATCTCTTCCGGGCCACCGGCTCCGCCATCCGCTTCCCTGGCTTCCTGGTGGTCTACGAGGAGGCGCGAGAGGAGGATGTGAAACTGGAGGAAGAGGAGGAGGGTGGAGGGCTGCTGCCGCCGCTGGAGCCTAACGAGCGACTGCGGCTCTGGCAGGTGCTTCCGGAACAGCATTTCACCCAGCCGCCGCCACGCTATACGGAGGCTTCCCTGATCAAAGCCCTGGAGGAATACGGCATCGGCCGTCCCAGCACCTACGCTCCCATCATCTCTACCCTTTTCCAGCGAGGCTATGTCGAACGCGTAGACAAACGCCTGGTGCCCACCCCGTTGGGGGTCACGGTCACCGATCTTCTGGTCCAGCACTTCCCGGACATTATGAACGTGAACTTCACAGCCCGGATGGAGGAGGACCTGGATCGTATCGCTGCTGGCGAGGCGGATTGGGTGGAGGTGTTGCGCCAGTTCTATGGGCCTTTTGAGCAACGGCTCCAGATGGCTTTAGCGGGAATCGAGAGGATCTCCCTGGACCATGAGGTGCTGGACGAGCAGTGTCCGGAATGTGGCGCACCGTTGCAGATCCGCTACGGCCGCTTCGGGAAATTCGTGGGCTGCACGCGCTTCCCGGAGTGCCGTTATACCCGTCCCTTCTACAACAAGCTGGGCGTTCCATGTCCGCAATGTGGCGGGGAACTCTTAGAGAAGAAGAGCAAGCGGGGCCGCACCTTCTACGGGTGTAGCAACTGGCCCACCTGCAACTTCACCACCTGGAAGCGTCCCCTGACGGCCCGCTGCCCGCACTGCGGCGGGCTCCTGGTGCAGAATGACCGAGAGAATGCCCGCTGTCTAAAATGCGAGGTGATCGTGCCCATCGCGGAACTGGAACTACAGGAGGCGGGCGAGTAGGGGCCATTATGCCGCACCTCCGGCATGGACGATCGGCAGAGGGCTCAGGGTCCGTTGGGGATCTTCGACCCCGAACCCGGTTTTCAAGCGGCGAGGACCTACCCATGGCGGGGGAAACGCACTACCGCTGGTGCCGAAGCGCCCTGCTATGGAAGCGGCAATTCGATTGGGGGATAACGGATCGAGAGCCCCATCCGCTCCAGACACTCCGCCAGGGCCTCTGCCCAGGGCCGCATGGGGTCGCGGCCCTGTAGCTCCAGCACGTAATTCCGCAGCGGGGTCCGGTCCGGCCGTGGGGCGCGCCGGCCGGATACCGCGGAAAGCCTCACGGCTTCCTCTGGATTTCGCCCCAGCATGGCCAGGATCGCTCGCGCCATCTCGTAGCGCGAGGCTGCGCCGTGGTTCGCGATATGGTAAATCCCATAGGCGGGGATCTCGAGCAGGCGGAGCATCGCTTGGGCCAGATCCAGCACGGAGGTTGGGGAGCTGGTCTGGGGGATCCCTCCTATCGGCTCTCCCCGCCGGATTCGCTCGACGGTCTGGCTCACGAAATGCCGTCCCCACGGTGCAAACAGCCAGGCGGTCCGCACGATGAAATGCCGTGGGCACAGGCTGCGCACGGCTTCTTCCGCCAGCCATTTGCTCCGACCGTAGATGTTCATCGGGTTGGGCAGATCGAACTCCGTGTAGGGCGAGCCCTTGGCGCCATCGAACACGTAATCCGTGCTGATGAGGATCAACGTGGCGCCGATCTCATGGGCCACCGCGGCCAGGCAGGCCGTGCCAACGGTGTTCACCCGGAACGCAAGGTCCGGATCCATCTCGCAGCGATCCACGTCCGCAATGGCGGCTGTGTGGAGGATCACCTCCGGACGGATCCGCCGGACCGCCTCGAAGATCTGGGGCGGCCAGGCGAGATCCAGCTCCGCGCGGGTTGGCGCGATCACCTCATGATGCGCGCCCCAGATTTCCAGAACGGCTCGCCCCAGCATCCCCGTTCCACCCGTGAGAAGCACCCGCATAACGCTTCCTCCCTGAGGACACGTGAGCGCCCGTCCTTTTTGTGAGCGCCGATAACGGGCACTCCGCTTCGCTCCGTGCCCTACTACGAACAAGGGGCTTTTTCCTGTTCGTAGTCGGGCACGTCAGTGCCCGTTCTTTTTTTGTGAACGCTTATGACGGGCACTCCGCTGCGCTTCGTGCCCTACTACGAACAAGGGCTTTTCCCGTTCGTAGTAGGGCACGCAAGTGCCCGTTCTTTTTTGTGAACGCTTATGACGGGCACTCCGCTGCGCTTCGTGCCCTACTACGAACAAAGGGTCTTTCCTGTTCGTAGTAGGGCACGCAAGCGCCCGTTCCCTTTTTGCCTAAAAATACCGCGCCGACAGGACACCCGGAGGCAGCGGCTGGGTGCGCACGTTCAGACAGGCCGGGCGGCCGGCCGCGGCCATCCGCTCCAGCGCCGGCCGGATCTCCTCGGGCCGCTCCACCAGCTCCCCATAGCCCCCAAAAGCTTCCACGATCCGGTCGTAGCGGGTCGGGGCCAGAGCGGTCGCCACCGCTCGAGCTTCCCCCAGCATTTCGATCTGGGGCCGTCGGATCTGGCTCCACGCCGCGTCGTTCGCGACCACACTCATGATCGGAAGCTGGAAACGCACTGCGGTATCGAATTCAAAGCCATTGAAGCCGAAGGCTCCGTC
>JAUQQB010000474.1 GCA_030550075.1 Chloroflexota bacterium
CCCCACGGCCCAAAGGGCCGTGGGGAGGGGGGAGAAAGGGGGGTGGGGCCCTTCCGCACGCTTCGCGGGAGCTCCGAACGGAATGCGGCCCGGCTGAATAGTTACGATAGGAGTTACGCAGTTGGCCCTCTTCCCCTGGTTTTGGGGTTGGGTCGGGAGCCTTCGGCACCTGACCCGAACCCCCAGAAATAATGGCCCTCCGGGCCGCGAGGAGGTGGGATGAAAGGAGGAGGGGCTCCTCGACTCCTCTAGCGCTTTATCCAGATTTGTTTTGATGATATGGAATGGGGAAGGCCAACTGCCCCACCCCTAAACCCAGGGAGCCAAAACGAAAAATCAAATCCGGATGAAGCACTAGAGGTCAACTGCGTAAGTCCTGCAGGAAAAACCCAACGTATGTCAACCCTGAACCGGTGGATCGACCGCACAGCGGAGTTCCTGGCCCATTATAAGGGCCTGCCCATTATGGTCGGGGTAGGCCTGATCCTCCTGGATTTCCTCCTGCTTCTCCTCCACCAGCTAACCCCAGGCCTCCCGATCCTCGGGACTCTGGCGACGCTCCACTGCTTCCTCTATCTTGGCCTGATCGCCGCCCTCCTGGGCGGGCTCATCGCGGAAGTCCTTTGAGCGGCGAGCCCGATGGTGGAACGCTCTTCCTCAGATCGTCCCCTGGTGGTCATCGTGGGGCCGACGGCCGTCGGCAAGAGCGAGGTCGCCCTGGCGCTGGCGGAGCGTTTCGATGGCGAAATCGTCTCCGCGGATTCCCGCCAGATCTATCGAGGCATGGACATCGGGACGGCGAAGCCGACGCCGGAGGAACGGGCTCGCGTTCCCCATCACCTGATCGACGTCACCGATCCGGACCGCCCGCTGACGCTGGCCGAATACCAGCGCATGGCCTACGCAGCGATCGAGGAGATCCATCGACGGGGGCGACTCCCTTTTCTGGTTGGAGGGACGGGCCTCTACATCTGGGCGGTCGTGGAGGGCTGGCAGATCCCTCCTGCCCCGCCCGACCCCGAGCTGCGCCGCACGCTGGAGGAGCGAGCCCGGCGGGAAGGGCCCCAGGCCCTCTATGAGGAGCTGCAACGACTGGATCCGGAGGCCGCCGCCTTCATTGACCCCCGGAACATCCGTCGAGTGATCCGCGCCCTGGAGGTGTGTTATCAAACGGGGAAGCCCTTCTCGGCCCAGCGGCGCAAGAACCCTCCCCCTTACCGAACGATCCTGATCGGCCTGACGCGGCCCCGCGCGGAGCTGTACCGGCGGATCAATGAGCGGGTGGAACGGATGATCACGCAGGGGCTGGTGGAAGAGGTGCGCCAGCTGGCAGAGCGCTATCCGTGGGATCTCCCGGCGATGACCGGGCTGGGGTACCGACAAATCGGGGCCTACCTGCGGGGCGAGATCTCGCTGGGGGAGGCGATCCGCCAGATCCAGTCCGCCACCCGGGATTTCGTGCACCACCAGTATAACTGGTTCCGCCCGAATGATCCGCGCATTCAATGGTTTGACTTAAGCCGGGAAGACGTGGAAGCCATTGCCCGATGGCTTCAGGGGCAGCTGTCGGGCATTTGAGGGTGGATGGGGAGAGAGGGCCTGTGGGGTAGGCCGCTTCGCCGCTTGCTTCATCGCTATGTTCACCCCATCTCCATCCCCACGACCTGAAGAAATACTTCCTCCAGAGAGCGGTGCTGGGGGATCATGGCTTCCAGATCCATGCCCTGGCCCACGATCCAGCGGGCCAGGTCGGCCGGGCGACGGCCCGGGGCCAGGCGCAGGGTCACCTGGTTGTCAGCGGTCGCGAGCACATCTCCCCACTCCCGTAATGCGGCTTCCAGGCCTTCCGGGATCCAGCCGAGGCGCAGGACCAGCATGGCCGTGTCCGCGGTGTGCAGGTCCATCGTTTCCACCACTACGCCCCCTTTGATGAAGGCGACGCGATCACAGATCCGTTCCACCTCGCTGAGTAGATGGGAGTTCAGGAAGATGGTGACCCCCTGTGCCTTCTGTTCCCGCAGGAAATCCCGCACCAGGATCCGCCCGGCGGGATCCAGGCCCGAGGTGGGTTCGTCGAGGAAAACCAGGTGGGGCTCATGGAGGAAGGCCTGGGCCAGCCCCAGGCGCTGCCGCATGCCTTTGGAGAAGGTGCGGAAGGGCCGCCGGGCGTCTGCGGCCAGGCCGACCCGCTCCAGTAGTTCCGGGATCCGCCGTCGCAGGCGATGAGGGTCGACGCGGGCGAGGCGGCCGTGGAACCACAGGATCTCCTCGGCCGTCAGCCAGTCGGGGAACGCGAATCCCTCTGGCAGGAAGCCAATCGCACGGCGGGCGTGGCGGTCGCCCAGCGGTCGCCCCATCACCCGTCCGGCCCCGGCCGTGGGGTGGACCAGGCCGAGGAGCATCTTAACGGCGGTGGTCTTGCCCGCCCCATTCGGTCCCAGGAAACCAAAGACCTCCCCTTCCGCCACGCGCAGGGTGAGATCCGCCACCGCCACCCGATCCCCGAACACCTTCCGCAGGCCTTTTGTCTCAATGGCCCAGGCACCGCTCATCCCAGGGATCCTTTACCGGGGAATATTTCAATTTTAGGAGTTACGCAGTTCGGGGCTCGCGAGAAGAGGTAGAATGGCCCCACCCCCCTTTCTCCCCCCTCCCCACGGCCCAAAGGGCCGTGGGGAGGGGGGATCAA
>JAUQQB010000475.1 GCA_030550075.1 Chloroflexota bacterium
GGGCGCCGAAGGCGCCCGACCCAGCCCCCAAAACCTAGGGAAGAGGGCCAACTGCGTAACTCCTATATACGTTGGTTTCAGAGCCCCACATCCTTTCATTGTAGGAAGAGCGTCCCTGAAGTCAATTCCATGGAGTTCCTGCTCAGAGAGCGTCTGGGAATCCCACTTCGTCCGACAACCTTAAGAGCAGGCAGGTGGGACCCACCCCGAATCCCACACGAACCCCTATGCGGCATTCGTGTATTCGTGCTCCATTCGTGGACGGCACTTCTCCCTCACGGCTTTCCCCTCATCGGACCGAGAGAGCCATCACCGATCCCGCGGACCTCCTCGCCCACTTGCTCCCCAATTGAGAGGAGCCCATTGTGTCCCGTGGGGAGCCATGCCATGGTGGGCTCTGAGCACGGATTTGCCTCTCGACCGATCTCTCGATTAGGATGAACGTGTGCCGTTGCAGAGGGGAATCCCCTTATGCGGCAAAGGCGCGCAGGGAGGAGAGAAAGCGGTTTTTCGGAAGGAGCGGGCTGCCCTCGGCACCTTGCCTCCTACAAACACGGTTGGCCTTTGTCCGGGGGAAGTCGGATCCTTCACGGAGGATTTCGGAGCTGGGCAAGCGGCGAAAGCGGCCTGCTCTGCCTCCTCGCTCCCCTGTCTGGAGATACACAGGAATCGAGATGCGCGGATTACTGGATCTGTCGCTGGAAGAACTAACCGGGATCCTGGCGAACTGGGGAGAGCCGCCGTATCGGGCCCATCAGATCTGGAGCTGGGTCTATGGGCGCGGCGCCACCACCTTTGAGGCCATGACCGACCTGCCCAAAGCGCTGCGGGCCCGGCTTGCGGAGACGTTCGCTCTGTCGATCCTCCGACCGCTGGCCGAACGAGTTTCCCAGGATGGGTGGACCCGGAAGTGGCTCTTCGCGTTGCCAGATGGGACGGAGGTGGAGGCCGTTCTGATGGAATATACCGACCGGCGCACCGCCTGTGTCTCGACCCAGGCGGGTTGCGCAATGGGATGCCCTTTCTGCGCCACCGGACAGATGGGTCTGCTGCGCAACCTCACCGCCGGCGAGATCGTGGAGCAGGTCCTCTGGATCGCCCGCTGGCTGACTGCCCACGGTGAACGGTTGACCCATGTGGTGTTCATGGGAATGGGCGAACCTTTCGCGAATTATGCCAGCACCGCCAAAGCGCTGCGCCTGCTCATCCACCCGGATGGCCTTCATTTGGGCCAGCGTCGTATCACCGTTTCCACGGTGGGGATCGTCCCAGGAATCCGGCGGTTCGCCCGGGAAGGATGGCAGATCCATCTGGCCATCTCCCTGCATGCCGCCACCGATGAATTGCGCGATCGACTGGTTCCCATCAACCGCGTCTATCCCCTCCGCGCCTTGATGGAAGCGGTCCGCGATTACATCGAGCAGACCCATCGTCGGGTCACGTTTGAGTGGGTGATGATTCGGGGAATTAACGACACGCCGGAACAGGCCGAAGCCCTGGCGGAGCGGGTCCGGGGGATGCTGGCCCATGTGAACCTGATCCCCCTGAATCCCACTCCGGGTTTCCCGGGGGAAGCCTCTCCGCCCGAGCGCGTGGAGGCTTTCCGGCGCATCCTGGAAAAGGCGGGGATCCCCTGCACGGTTCGCGTGCGTCGGGGGATTGATGTGGCGGCGGGTTGTGGCCAGTTGCGGGCGGAGATTACCGGACGTCATCCGCGGATCGCTGGCGCGCCTCTTCGGGAGGTGTCAACAACATGAAAAGGATCTGGATTGCACCCTCTGTCCTCTCGGCGGATTTCGCATGCCTGGCCCGCGCGGTGACGGAGGTCGCTGAGGCCGGGGCGGACTGGATCCATGTGGATGTCATGGATGGCCACTTCGTCCCAAACCTGACATTTGGAATGCCGATTGTGGCCGCACTGCGCCGGATCACCTCGCTCCCTCTGGATGTTCATTTAATGATCGAAGCACCCGAACGCTATCTGGAAGCGTTCGCCCGTGCGGGCGCCGATCGCCTGATCGTGCATGTGGAAGCCTGTCCTCATCTGCATCGCGTGATCCAGGCGATTCGAGGGTTGGGCCTGCGGGCCGGCGTGGCCCTGAACCCCGCCACGCCCCTGAGCGCGCTCGAGGAGATCCTCCCCGAGGTGGATCAGGTGCTGATCATGACCGTCAACCCGGGGTTCGGAGGCCAGGCCTTCATCAAGCGGATGCTGGACAAGGTGCGCCGGGCCCGTAGGATGATCGATACCCTCGGCCAGTTCATTGAACTGGAGGTGGATGGCGGGGTGGGTCCGGAGAACGCCCCGACCCTGGTCGAAGCGGGTGCCACCGTGCTGGTCGCCGGAGCCTCGATCTTTGAAGCCCCGGAAGGCCCTGCGGAGGCCCTCCGGCGTCTTCGAAGGGTTGTTGAAAGTGCCCACGTCAAATGATCGCTTCGTGGCCTTTCGCTGCAGGGAGGAGGGATCATAATGATTTTTGGGGCTGGGGCGGGTGCCTTCGGTGCCCGCCCCAGCCCCAAAAACCCGCTTATGAGAGAAAGTAGGAGTTAGGGAGTTGAAAGTGCTCTGTTGCAATCATAGGAATTTTATGGCATACATAAGGACATGAGCACACAACGAGAAAGCCGATACGTTGTCATTGCTCGGATTGCCTACCATTTAGCGAGGCAAGTATTGCCGAAGTATA
>JAUQQB010000034.1 GCA_030550075.1 Chloroflexota bacterium
TCGGCCCCCAAAGCCCCCATCCGGGAACCCTCACACCGTCCGGGGAGACTACTGGTCAGATGGGTAGGTAGTTACGGTGAGACGGGCGTAGAAACCTATCCGGACCCGCCACCAGATCCGGGGAAGGCGGGTGAGCATCGCGCCGAGGCTTAAATGGGCCCTTCGTCGGAACACATCGTAATCATGGGCTTCGATATCTTCCAGAATCCCACGGTATAGTTCGGCTGCGGCTGCGATGGCCAGACGCCCATCGGGGTTTAATCCCATCACGCCCGGGAGCGCTTCCGCGTAGAGACGGCGAACCCGGGCGATCTGGAAGCGCATGAAATCCCGCCAGCGCCCATCGACTCGTCCTATCGCGATATCATCTTCAGTGAGGCGAAACGCGCGCAACTCTTCCTGCGGCAGATACAGCCGCTGGCGCTTCCAGTCCTCCCCCACATCCCGCAGGATGTTAGTCAGTTGCAACGCGACCCCCAGGCGGATCGCATAAGGGATGATTTCGGAGTCGGAAAAGCCGATGATATGCATGCTCATCAATCCGACGGTGGAGGCGACCCCGTAGCAATAGGCTGCCAGCTCCGCGAACGTTTCATAGCGGGTTTGTCGAAGATCCTGGGAAAGCGCGTCGAGCAATTGTTCCACGTAGGTTGCTGGGATCCGATAGCGGATGCGGGTGTCTGCCCATGCCAGCGCGACCGGCTCGTCATCTGGCGGGGGATCGGCGTGAATGATCCGACGCCAGCGGGTGAGTTCCGCCTCTGGATCTCCCCGGGGCATATCCACGATGTCGTCAGCGACCCGGCAAAGCGCATACAGCGCCCGCACGGCTTTTCGCTTGGGGGCAGGCAGCAGCATCGAGGCCAGATAGAATGAGCGACTGTGCTGTCGAATGACTCGCTCACATATCTCATAGGCCCGGCGCAGCCGCGTGTCGCTAGGGATGTGCGCGCGGAAGGAGCCGGAAGGATTCAGGGCTGCTCGGGCTCGCTCGACCAGCGGCTGTTCCCAATCTGCTAAGGCAAGAGCCATCCGATCCCCCAGAATCGGTAAACTCTGCCCCTCGATGGGCGAGAACCATGCTTTCGGATTTCCTCCTCTGTGGCCCTTCAGGCCGCGGAAACGGGAACCTGCAGCTTTTGGGGGACGGAACCTCTGGAGGCAACCCCGCGCCCCCCAATCCTCAAAGGGGGAGACCGACTTCGGAGCCGGGCATCGGTCAGCAGGCAGGCGGATGGCCCCTTCCGCCAGATCGATCCACAGACCGGAAATTGCGGCCCCTCCTCTGCCTCAGGTGGCTCGCCACATCGGGGCAGGCTACGGCCTGACTATACCACATTGTCCAATTTTTGTCAATATTATGTCAATGATATCTTGACAAAATGAGCTCATTGGGGTAGGATAGACCAGGGTGCAGGAGGCGGGCATGTCTCCGGCAACTGCCGGAGACATGCCCGATCGTTCGGGTTCTTCCCTTCCATGCGCGGCCCTTTTGCGAGGGGTCTCGATCCCAGGGCGATCATCCTCAGAATCCGAGAGGGTGCCTCTTCCTCTGAAAACCGATCGGAACCCGGAATGGTTTGCCGGTAGGGGCGAAAAATCTTTCGCTCTCCCCCCCAAACCGATGTGAGCTGGCAACTTATAGAAAGGAGCGCGTGAAATGAATCCAAAGCGAGTGGTCGTCGTTGGGGCAGGAATCGGCGGGCTGGCGGCGGCGGCCCGATTTGCACGCCTGGGCTTTTCGGTATTCGTGCTGGAAAAAAACCACGAGCCCGGGGGCCGTTGCGGACGCCTCGTGCGAGATGGCCATCGTTTCGATACAGGGCCCACCTTGCTGCTGATGCCGGAGGTCTTTGAGCAGACGTATGCGGATCTGGGGGAGCGGATGGAGGATCATCTGGATCTGATTCGTGCGGATCCCCTCTATCAGATCTTCTTCCCGGATGGCTCCCGGCTGACGATGACCAGCGACCTGGTCGCGCTTCGGGAGCAACTGGAGGCGCTGGCCCCCGGAAGTTTTGAGGGCTTTGTGCGCTACCTTATAGACGGCCATCGTTTCTACCGGATCGCCATGGAGCGCTTTATCGGGCGGAACTTCCTTTCTTTCTTCGATTATTTCAGCCCGACTCACCTGCGATTCCTTTTTGAGTTACGAGCCCTTGCGCCTCACTACCGGGAAACCGGGCGCTATGTGCGCGATCCCCGCCTGCGAGCGGCGATGACGTTCCAGGACATGTATCTGGGTCTGAGCCCGTATGAGGCTCCGGCAACCTATGCGATGCTGGCTGCGGCGGAATTGATCCGGGGCATCTGGTTGCCTCGAGGTGGGATGTATCGACTCGTGGAAAGCCTGGAACAGATCGCCCGGGGATGGGGCGCCCACATCGTCTATCAAGCCCCCGTGCAGCGAATTGAAATCGACGGCGATCGAGCCACAGGGGTAATCCTGGAAAGCGGGGAGCGTATCCCGGCGGATTTCGTGATCGTGAACGCGGACCTGCCTTATGCCTATCGCCATCTGTTGCCCCCAGGGCCGGAGGTTCGCCGAATCGAACGCTATCGTTACACGTGTTCGGCGATCACGTTTTACTGGGGGTTAAATGCTCCTATATCACAGCTCTCCGCACACAACCTGTTTCTCGCTGGGGATTACCGGATGAGTTTTGAGCGGATCTTCCGTGATCGCGTCCTGCCCGACGAGCCCAGTTTTTACGTCCACGCGCCAGCACGCCTGGATCCATCGGCCGCTCCTCTTGCCGGAGACACGTTGATGGTTCTGGTGCCGGTGGGACATCTGGATCCGGTGCGACCGGATATAGATGCTTTCGTTAATCGCGCCAGGATGGAAGTGGAGCGACGATTGAAGGAGGAACTGGGGGTTCGGGTCGGTGAGCTGCGTCGCTTTGAGGTGACCTATAACCCGGAGACCTGGCAGCGCCTCTATAATCTGGAAAAAGGAGCGGCCTTTGGCCTTAGCCATCACTTTTCGCAGATGGGCTATCTGCGGCCCTCGAACCGTCATCCCCGATATCGGAATCTGTATTTTGTGGGCGCCAGCACCCATCCGGGAACCGGCCTGCCGATGGTGCTGATTTCCGCCCGGCTCACGGTGGAGCGCCTGATCGAAGAGCACGGAATTGCTTCCCCACGCCACCGGCATGTTCTCGCCCAGGCTCCTGCCGTGTCTTGAACGAGATGGGCGTTGCGAGATTGGATGCGCTGTTGACCTTTACCTGTGGTTTGGGGGCCTGAGTGCTTTCGTTCAGCCCACGGGGCCGCGGGCTTCATACACGACGCTTTTTCAATTAGGAGTTACGCAGTTGAAAGCTCTAAAGGTGGGACGGAATGGCCCCACCCCAAAGCCCCCATGGGAAACGAACTGCGTAAGTCCTATCAATGATGAACGGGAGGTCTGCCAATCCGGCGGATGTTAGGGATCCCTCTGGGGATCCTGGGATGGAGTGATCGCCTGTTATGCGATAGGTCTACTGAAACTGTCTGATCCGGCTGGGGTGGCCAATGGAACGCGAGGAAGAACGGCCGGCGTATGGCTTGCAGGTGGTCATGCGGGAGACGGGGATCCGTCCGGATACATTGCGAGCCTGGGAGCGAAGGTATGGGCTGCCTCGACCCCATCGGACCCCAGGCGGACACCGTCTGTATTCCCGGCGGGATATCGAGATGATCCGCTGGTTGCTGGCCCGCCAGGCGGAGGGCATGCGCATCCAGCAGGCGATTGCCCTGTGGCGAGCGCTGGAAGCGGCAGGTCAGGATCCCCTGCGGGGGATGCCGGTTTCTCCTCCCCCTCGCGAGATGGGCCCGGCCTCCATGGAGGCCCTCCGACAGGCCTGGGTGGAGGCGGTGTTGAACTTTAACGAAGAAGAGGCAGACCGGGTCTGGAGTCAAGCTCTGGCCCTGTATTCTGTGGAGCAGGTGTGCATCGGCCTGGGGATTGCCGGGATGATTGAGGTCGGCGAGCGCTGGTATCGAGGAACCGCTACGGTGCAGCAGGAGCATTTCGCCTCGGCGCTGATGAGCCGTCGCCTCCATGCAATGATTGCGGCAGCCCCTCCTCCCATTCGCCCGGAGCGGATCCTGGTGGCCGGGCCGCCTCAGGAGATCCATGCGTTGCCGGGCCTGCTCATCACGCTGCTGCTTCGCCGCCATGGATGGATGGTGGTGGACCTGGGGGCTGATGTCCCCTTCGTTCAGATGGAGGAAGTTCTGGAGGCCATGCGGCCGCATCTGATCGTGATGACGGCTCAGACCCTGTATACCGCAGCCACTCTGGCCGATGCAGCCGATTTCATCCAGCGCTATGGGGTTCGATTGGCCTTTGGCGGGGGGATCTTCCAGCGCTATCCGGAAGCCCGGCGATATATCTTTGGACATTACCTGGGGGATCGATGGGAGGAAGTGCCTCAGCGGGTCCTGGAGATCCTGACGGGTTCAGATCCCCCACCCGCCCTCCCCCTGCCCACGGAGTATCTCGAGGCGCTCCGTCGTTATCGCCTTCATCGGCCGCAGATCGAGCTGGAGCTGGCCCATCAAGTGGGAGCGGAACTTCGAATCCTGCAGGAACTGGACCTGGATCTCGTCAGCCCTGATCGCATGCTGGAGGCTTCGCTGCGCCTGGGGGTGGTTGAGCTGGCCCGAGGGGAGATGCAATGGCTCGCGGATTTCTTCCGCCATCATCAGCTGCCGCTCCTGGCGCTGCGATCCGTTTTGCTTGGATATGCGGCGGGCTTGCGGCAGATCGCGGATCCTGGGGATCCGCTGGCGCGTCTGGCCTCCATCCTGGAGGAGGAGGCCAGCGACCTGCGATAAGAGTTAGCTTGAAACCTGACCGATCCCCGGCTCGAATCCGCCCATCGCAATCGGGCTGGATGCCCGGGCTGGGCAATCGGTGAGGCTCGAAACGAACGTTCAGGTTTGGAGCAAGCTATGAGATTTCGCTACGCCTTCACCGTGAGGGCGCCGATCGAAAAAGTCTCCGCGCTGCACCGGGATCCGACGGTTCTGGAACTTCTGACTCCATCGCTCCTGGGGTGGAGCTGGGAGCATCGGGAGCCGGTGGCGGAGGGCTCCATCGTGCGCTTTGTGATCGGCCGTGGCCCGTTTCGAATCCGATGGATGGCCCGCCATCGGGCGGTTTCGGAGCTCGGGTTCACGGATGAGCAGCTGGAAGGCCCGTTCCGGCGATGGGTCCATACCCATCGCTTTGAACAACAGGGCCCTCAGTGCACCCGGATTGTCGAGGAGATCGAAGCCCGCTGGCCCTCCCACCCCATTCGCTGGATCCTGGCCACCGGGATATGGGTCGGCCTTCCGCTTTTATTCGCTTATCGGGCCCGGAGGATTCGGAAGTTGCTGGAGATGCAGGCATGAAACCGGTCGTAGTGGTGGGCGCCGGGATCGGCGGGCTTACGGCCGCGGCGTTGCTTGCCCATGCAGGATGTCCGGTCGTGGTCCTGGAAGCCCATTGGGACCCGGGAGGGTGTGCCGCTACATTCTTCCGAAAGGGGTTCCGATTCGATGCGGGAGCTACCCTGGCCGCGGGATTCGGACCCGGGATGCCCATGGCTCTTCTGGGCGAGGTTCTGGGCATCGATTGGGGGGTTCGGCCCGAGGCCATCGCCATGCAGGTTCATCTCCCGGATGGGACCTGTGTGACCCGATGGGTGGACCGCGAGCGCTGGCGGGAGGAACGGCGCGCTCGCTTCGGCCTCGCAGCCGAGCCCTTCTGGTCCTGGCAGGAGCAGACGGCTCATGCGTTCTGGGCGATGGCGCTCCGGCGGCTGCCGTGGCCTCCCCAGAAGTGGAGCGATGCCCTTCGCCTGGTTTACGAAGGGGTCCGATGGCTCAGCGAAGATCGGGCGCGGATCATGGCCCTCCCGGATCTGTTCCGACGGGTAGCCGATCATATGCCCGAAGATCTTCCACGACTTCGTGAATTTGTGAATGCCCAGTTGCTGATCAGCGCTCAAGCGCTGGCGGATCGGGTTTATGCTGCATACGGGGCGGCGGCGCTGGATTTGCCGCATACGGGAGTGGGATCCATCCGTGGGGGGATGGGCGGGCTGGTGACGCAGCTGGCCGGGGCCGTCCAGCGATTCGGAGGCCGGATTTTCTATCGCCAGGAGGTTTTGCGCGTGCGGACGGCACGGCCGGCCGGGTGGCTGGTGGAGACGCGCGCGGGCATGGCCGTGGAGGCCAGTCACGTGATCTTCAATCTCACGCCTTTCGATACGGCGCGGTTGCTGGGCGACGAAGCCCCCGCATCCTTGCGGAATACCTCCCCTGCGTCAGCGGATGGATGGGGCGCTTTCGTCATCTATGCGGGGATCCGGGACGATGGTTCAATGATCCGGTTGCCTCTTCATCACCAGATCCTCGGGGGGACCGGATGGGGCGAGGGGCGTACGATCTTTCTTTCCATCAGCCCCTCATGGGATTCCACGCGAGCTCCTCCGGGTCATCGCGCGCTGAGCATCAGCACCCATACGGCCCTTGCGCCGTGGTGGAAGTGGTGGGAAAGCGATCGGGAGGCCTACCTGGAACAAAAGGCCCGGATGGAGGAACGCATGCTGGATCTCGCCGCTCAGGTCATCCCGGATTTGAAGAACCGGCTGGTCTTCCGGGAATCCGGCACTCCGATCACCTTTCAGCGGTTCACCCGACGTTCCCTGGGATGGGTGGGCGGCTTTCCCCAGACCGGAATCGGGCGGAGCTGGGGGCCTCGCCTGGGTCCCCAACTGTGGCTCGTCGGCGATAGCGTGTTTCCCGGGCAATCGGTTCCTGCCGTCGTGCTGGGTGCCTGGCGAGTGGCGGAGGCTGTTCTGCGGGCGCTGGCGGAAACCCCATCGCTCCGGGTGTTCCCCATGCCGGGTCTCTCCAGCGTGCAGGCAACCTCCTCAGGAGGGGGACATCTCCGCTGATGGCCTCCGAAGCTTCTGCGGAGAACAGGATGGGAGTTACTCGGCTGGCCCTCTTCCCTGGGTTTTAAGACTGGGTCGGGCGCCTTGCTCTGCCCCAAAGCTTGTTCTGATCCCTCCCACGGCCATTCAGGTTGTGGGAAGGGCAAGGAAGGAGGGCCGAAGTTTTGGGCCCTACCCATGGGCGAATCCATGACGGACGGGCTGCCTGAGGTCTTGTTCGCAGGACAATCAGTCAAGGAGGAGACATTTCATGTCTGCCTTTCGGATTCTGGAGGATTTCTACAAGGACGTTCTATCCTCTTATCCTCCCCAGGGAGAGGCGTTACTCCAGCAGATTCGCCCCGAGGCGTGGCGTCAGATCTCCTTTCGCTACATCCTCTCGGTGGCATCCATGACTTCGGTCAGCCACATTATTGAGGAAGCGGCTGCCCAGAGTCGGGGCACCGCCCATCTTCATGCTTCATTCCAGTTCATGTCCCGCTTTCTCCCCCAGGCGGAGCGCTATCGCGCGCTTTCCCTCGGAATCGCCGGGGGATGGATCTACGGCGCCATGGATCTTCATGAGCCCGGAGGGCCTATCCTCCCTGCTTCTCTACACTGGATCAATACCGAAGGGACTCCATTGGTCCAGTACTGGTTCGTTATTGCCTATGGTCCTGGGCTCTCCATGTCTCTTCTGGCTCAGGAGATCCCGGCCCTGCATGGCGCAGGGCGCTATTACGAAGGCTTTTACACCTTCGATCGCGATATCGCCTACCAGTTGCTGCTGATTCTGCACATGTGTTTTCCTGAGGATGTGCCTATGCCCCGTCGGCCCGAGGAGTTGCGATGGTGATCGCTCTGTGGTGGATCCGCCGGGATCTGCGCCTTCATGATCAGATCGCCTTAACCGCCGCCTTAAGGGCAGCGGACGCGGTCATTCCCGCCTTTATTCTGGACCCGGTTCTCCGGAGTGTATCGCCCCGTCGGCAAGCGTTTCTGATGGCCGCCCTTCAGGCGCTGGATCATGCCCTTCGGGAACGGGGAAGCTACCTGGTGGTTCGCGCCGGACCTCCCCTTGAAACGCTTGGGGCTCTCATGGCGGAAACCGGAGCCCGGCTGATCCTTGCGGAAGAGGATTTCACTCCCTATGCTCGTGAGCGGGATGAGCGGATCGCTCATCAGCTGCCTCTCCATCGTATAGGTTTCCCGACCATTCGCCATCCAGCTTCCATAGTGAAACCGAATGGGATGCCGTATCGAGTGTTCGGCGCCTTTCGACGGATGTGGCGAAGCACCACCGCGCTCAACCCGAACTCGCTGCAACCGGCTCCTATTCGGATTCCAACCCCTCCAGGGATCCCTTCGCTTCCGCTGTTCCTCGAACGTGCGGAGCGCTTCGATGATTTCCCGCCTTCGGAGGAAGCCGCTCTGGAGCGCCTGCGAGCGTTTACAGAAGGAGAGGAGGCACCGATCTATCGTTATCATCGGGATCGAAACTGGCTGGATCGGGAGGGCAGCGCTCGTCTCTCGCCCTACCTGCGTTTCGGGATGCTTTCCCCCCGTCGGGCGGCGATCGCTGCATGGCAAGCGATGGAGCGCGCGCCGCATGAGGAGGCGCGTCGGGGAGCTTCGGCGTGGCTGGACGAGCTGGTCTGGCGCGAGTTCTTCATCACATTGTTATTTCACTTCCCGAACTTGGCGGAACGTCCTCTTCGACCGGAGAAAGGAAGGATCCAGTGGCGGGAGGATCCGCAAGCGCTTCAGGCGTGGATCGAGGGCCACACCGGATATCCGCTGGTGGACGCCGGGATGCGGCAGCTTCGGGCCACCGGATGGATGCCGAATCGCGCGCGGATGGTCGTTGCCTCCTTCCTGACCCGCGCGCTGGGGGTGGATTGGCGCCTGGGGGCCCAGGTGTTCTTCGAGGAGCTTCTGGATGGAGATCCGGCCGTCAACGTGGGGAACTGGCAATGGGTCGCCGGCGTCGGCGCGGACTATGCCTCGGGGTTCCGCGCTTTCAATCCAACGGTTCAGGCGCGAACCTGGGATTCAGCGGGCCGTTACATCCGGCGATGGGTACCTGAGCTGGAACGCGTTCCGGATGCTTATGTGCATGCCCCATGGACGATGCCCGAAGAGGTCCAGAGAACCGCGCGCTGTCGAATCGGAGTGGACTATCCGGCTCCGATGATCCGTGAGGCACACGGGCAACGGAAGGTCGAATAATGAAAACCGGGAGTCGGTTATCGATGGGTTCGCCATGTCCTCATGCGGTTCCGGGAACTCACGCGCGCTGGCAGGCCCTGCGCATCCTGCTTCGAGAGCGCTTTCTCTTAGAGGCTTTGCGTCCATTGCGAGAGGATGTCGGGGATGTTTTCTTCCTGCCGTTTCCGGGGATGCGAGTGGCTGTGGTGGCTGGCGCGGAGGCTGCACGCATGGCTCTGGTGCCCCTTCGCTCTTCGCTCTCTTCGCGGCTGAAGTCTGATCCGGTGGTCCGACTGCTTCGGAGCGGCATGCTGGTGATCGATGGGGAGGCTCATGATCGGACGCGTCGGATCGCGGAGCCTTTCTTCCGGCCAGAATATCTGGAGGCTCACGCGGCCCGCATGCTGCAACGGATTGATCATCGGATCGATGCTTGGCCGGATGGGGACGTCATGGAGATGGATGTCGAAATGCGCCGCCTGGCGCTGGAGATCCTGCTCGATGTCCTTTTTAAGTTGTCGGAGGAAGCGGCGGAAGAGCTCTGGGAACCCTTGCAGGCTGCTCGTGCATATATTGCGCCTGGAGCATGGCTGCTTTGCCCCCGAATCCCCCGGCCAAGTTACAGAAAACCCCTTCAACGGCTGGATACGTTGATTCGGGAATTCATCCGCCAGCGGCGCTCGGAGCCTGATCAGGGTGATCTTCTCTCCGCATGGGTTCAGAGGACGGATATGAACGACGAAGAGATCCGGGATCAGATGACGACCATGCTGATCGCTGGCCACGACACCGTCGCCACCTGGCTGGCGTGGACGATCGCGTTGCTGGCGTGGCATCCGGAGATTCAGACTCGTGTCCGGGAGGAGATCCGGGAACAACTGGGGGAGAATATGCCCGATCCCCGGTCCATCCATCGACTGCCCTTGCTGCGCGCGGTCGGTATGGAATCCTTGCGGTTATTCCCTCCCATCCCGGTTCTGAACCGACGAGCCCTTGTCCCCCTAAGGATGTGTGGCGTTTCGATCCCATCCGGGACACGTTTACTGATATCGATTTATACCATCCATCGGCATCCCGAGTTATGGAAAGCCCCCGAATCCTTCCAGCCAGAGCGCTTTCTCAACCCGGAGGGGGAAGGGATGGGGTTTCGATATCTTCCTTTTGGGGGAGGGCCGCGGTTTTGCATTGGGGCACCCATGGCCCGGCTGGAAGGATTTCTGGCCCTGGCCCGGATGCTTCAGCGGGTGATCTTTACGCCGCTCGCTTCGCCTCCGCGCCCCCATCTTCGGGCCACGCTGGATCCATGGCCAGGGGTATGGGTGCGCGTCCAGCGAATCGCAGTTCGGGGTTCGACCGCCTGATTTGAATTCCGGGTGGGGCTTTTCAATACGAGTCTTTGGGGCTGGGATGGGCGCTTCTGGCGCCGTCCCAGCCCCAAAATCCACTTTTGGTTACTACGTTCTCTTATCCGGAGCGTTCAAAGATGCGCTGGATGCTGATGGATGCGGGCGTCAAGCTGGGCCTGGCGCTTTACGGATTTCGCCGGACTCAGCGCATGCCGGTTTTGCCCGTCTGTCCGGTTTCCGGCCCGCTGCCTTCCCTGTCCATCATTGTTCCAGCCCGTAACGAGGCGGAGAATCTCCGTCGCCTGCTCCCTTCTCTGCGTCAGCTTCGTTATCCGGGGCTGCTGGAAATATTCGTGGTGGATGATCAGTCGCGGGATGATACCGCCCGGGTGGCAGCCGCCTTCGGGATCCCGGTGTTGCCTATTCGGGAGTTGCCGCGTGGCTGGTTGGGCAAGCCGTATGCCGCCCATCAGGGAGCGCTGGCGACCCGAGGGGAGTGGTTGCTGTTCACCGATGCGGATACATGGCACGCGCCGGATAGCGCAGCCAGCGCGGTCGCCTGGGCGCTGGCCCATGAGGCAGATGGATTGACGCTGTTCCCGGCTTTCGATTTCAATAGCGCACTGGAGGCGGCGGCTCTGGCCGCGGCTTTCGCTGGCCTCTTTGCGGCGCTGCGCGCTTCACATGCTTCACATGGGATTATGAACGGCCAGTATTTGCTGATCCGCCGAGAGGTTTATGAGCGGATCGGTGGGTTTGCGGCCGTGCGAGACCAGATGCTGGAGGATCTGGCCCTTGGCGTTCGATTGCACGCCTCCGGATGTCGCGTTCCCATGCTGGATGGCCGGCATGCGCTGCGAGTGCGAATGTATTCCGGCCTTCGACATATGCTGGATGGAATGTCTCGTTTGAGCGTGGGGACTCTGGGCTGGACCGGTCTGCGGCCATGGATCGCGGCGCTCCTGATCGCATGGCTGGCCACTCCGTTCTCAATCCCCCGGCTGGGGATCCGGGATCGAGGATGGACCGCGCTGATCAGCTGGGCAACCAGCGGGTTGTCTCTGCTTCCGTGGACCTGGCGGATGGGTCGCCCGGAGGCGGCCCTGCTGGCTCCTCTGGGGGCCGCCATCGTGGCCGTCGCCGGCCTGCGTGGCCTCTTTCAGCGCTGGATTGGGACAGGAATCCATTGGAAGGAGCGCCGGGTTCGATAGCCATGTCGCAAATCTTTCGAATCCTCTTTCGGAGCGATCGATGACGTATCTGGGATTTCTCGTTCTTTTCCTGATCCTTCCCATTCTCTTCTTAACGGCCGTGCTGGCCGATCGCTGGCGCCGCGGCCGTCCATTTCCTGTGCCTTTCTGGGCGTGGTCTCTCGCCGTCCTGATCCACATTGGAATCGCACTGACGTATACCACGCCATGGGATAACGTTCTGGTGGCTCACGGAGTATGGACGTATGATCCAAACCGCGTGACCGGTTGGCTTGTTGGCTGGGTCCCGCTCGAAGAATATCTGTTCTTCATACTTCAGCCGATCCTTGTCGGGCTGTGGTTGGGGATCCGGTGGAAAAATCCTCGAAACCCCCATGGATCCCTACACCGGGCAGGCCCTCGATGGCGATGGGGCGTGACCGCTGTGGGTATCGGACTCTGGGTGGCGAATCTGGCGATCTGGCGCTGGGGAGGGCCATCCTGGACGTATATGGGCCTGATCCTGGTCTGGGGTCTTCCGCCTTTCATCCTGCAGATGGCCTTCGGTGGAGATCTGTGGTGGGATCAGAAGAAGAACTTTCTGAAGATCTGGCTTCCGCCGGCTCTCTATTTATCCGTCGCGGATGCCCTCGCCATCCGGGAGGGGATCTGGCGGATTTCCGTGAACTGGAGCACGGGATGCCATATTCTGGGGTTGCCCATCGAGGAAGGGGTGTTCTTTTTTCTGACCACCGGATTGCTGACGAGTGGAAGTCTCTTGATGATCCTTCCCGAATCCCGGATCCGATTGCAGCGCATGCATGAGCGGGTTCGTGATGGAATTCGGATGGCCTGGGGGAAAGCCAATCCGATTGGGTGAGCGATTCCTCCGTTCCGGCAATTCCGATAGGCCCGATAGCCACGGGTAGGAAGGCTTATGATCGCGGTGCTATGGACGGCGATTGCGTTCTTCTCCGGCTCGCTTCCCCTGGCCTGGTGGATCGGACAATGGGGGATGGGCGTGGACATCCGACAGTATGGGGATCACAATCCCGGGGCGATGAACGTGTGGCGGGCGGGAGGGCGAGGCTGGTTTGTGCTGGCGTTGCTCCTGGAATTCCTCAAGGGCGCATGCCCGCTCTGGTTGGCCCAGGGACTGGCTGGCCTATCGGGCTGGTGGCTGGTCCCGCCGGCGATCGCTGCGCCGCTGGGCCATGCGTTCTCTCCATGGCTGGGCTTTCGCGGGGGGAAGGCGCTGGCGGTCACCTTCGGTGTGTGGAGCGGGTTGACCCTGTGGAAAATCCCTATGCTGCTGGGCGGGCTCTTTGCCCTTTTTCTGAAGTGGATGCCTCCGGAGGCTCGGGCGGTTCGAATGGGGATGTTGAGCCTGGATGGATTGCTCGCCCTGGCGGTGGTCGCCGGGTGGGCTTCTCCGACCTGGCTGATCGTGGCGCTGGGACATACGGTTCTGCTGTTCTGGACGCACCGCCAAGGGTAGCGCAAACGCTTGATCGGTTTTCGCCTCGCTCTCTGCCATGGACAGCGCCGTGTAGCCTTCCTCTTCGGTGTGGATCCGGAGGGATGGCCGGCCGGAGAGGCCCTTCTCTCCCGAAAGCCCTCCGGATCGAAAGCGACCGGGCCCGAGGAACCGTGCGGTGCCGATGCGCTTTCCGCAATGTCCGAGAGGGAGACGATCGAGCGCGGGGGTCGCTCGGGATCAGCTCCACGCGTAAAACCCGCGGCCGGTCTTGCGGCCCAGGTGGCCGGCCCGGATCATCTGGCGGAGCAGGGGAGCGGCCCGATACGCCCCATTTCGGTGCTCTGCCTCCAGGGCGTCCAGAATGGCAACCACGAGATCCAGCCCGAGGAGATCCCCCCACTCCAGCGGCCCGTGTGGATAGTTCGTCCCCAGTTTCATAGCGGTATCAATGTCCTCCGGTGAGGCGACCCCTTCCATTACCGCGAAGGCGGCTTCATTGATGAGCGCGCAGAGGATCCGTGGAAGCACCATCCCCACCGCGTCGCGGACGACCTCAATCTGAAGCCCAATCCCTTCCAGATACGCCTTTGCGGGTTTCAGGGCCG
>JAUQQB010000476.1 GCA_030550075.1 Chloroflexota bacterium
ACGGCGGAGATCGAGTCGGCGCTGGTGGCTCATCCGGCGGTGGCCGAGGCGGCGGCCATCGGCCTGCCCCATGAGGTGAAGGGGGAGGGGATCCATTGCTATGTGATCCTCAAAGCCGGCTACGCCCCCAGCGAGGAGCTGGCGGAGGAGCTGCGCCAGCACGTGGCCAAATTGATCGGGCCCATCGCCCGCCCGGAGGCGATCCACTTCGTGGACAAGCTCCCCAAGACCCGGTCTGGGAAGATCATGCGCCGCGTGCTCCGGGCCCGCGCCCTCGGCCTCCCGGAGGGCGATCTCTCCACGCTGGAGGAGTGAGTCGAAATCGGTTTGTCCGCTCGCGAACCTCGGGCGGGGCGGCATCCAGCCGCCCCGCTTTTTTGCTGCGCTCCAGTGTGAAGGGGATCCACCCTGGACCGCTGTGCGGTCGAGGGATCGGGATGAGGGCAGAAGGTCATCCCCATTGTCAGCCCGATCCTGCCCTCTGCGGTGCCAATGGCCAGGACCTGTCCGTCCGGCGAGAAGGCCAGCGCACGGATTTTCCCGTTGATGGGCAGCATGGCAGCTGGTCGCTTACGTGATGCTCCATCCCAGAGCTCGAGCTCCTGATTAAACCCAGGGGCCATCATCTGGCCGTTGGGGGAAATCGCGGCGATCTCCTTCGAGCCCCGCCGCCTGAGGACCTGATGGATGCGAGCCCCAAACCCGTTGTCTGGATCCCGCGACTCCCGGACAAGCTCTTGAGCGGTGAAGCGGAGCAGGGCCTCCCCGTCCTGCGAAAGCTGAAGGCACTGGATCTCCTCCGTGCGCAAAACACAGGACGCCTCGAAGGTGCCGATTGAGCGGATTCGCAAGCCATCGCGCTTTCCGGGATGAGCCATCGCCGGTCAGGATAGAAAGCCAGTGCCGTTGCCACGCCGGGTTGATCCCACCTGTTGGCGATCGGTTCCCCGGAAGGAAGCTCCCATACCCGGAGAACCCCTGCGATGTCCAGGGCGGCCAGGAGCTGGCCGTCTGGGGAGAAGGTGAGGCGAAGCAGTGGATCGGGAGCATCACCCCTCATGGGCTCCAGCAGAACACTGCGCGTGCAATGCCCGGTTTTCAGGTTCCATTGGCACAGCCAGGGCGCCGGGTTTTGCACGAGCCCCAGCAGTTCCCCATGGAGGATGAAACGCCCCTGCACGAGAGCCAGAGCGCTCCGCCGATCCCCCCAAGCCATCGGAAGGAGAAGAACCGCTGAAAGGGGTTCATCGCTTAGCATGGACCCACATATTCGATCCATGAACAGCTTACGTTGCCGCAGGAGCCATTGCATGGCGCCGTGCTCGTGTGGCATTCGCAGCATTGCCATATGCTTTGCGTAGCCCGGTGACAGCATGTCCAGCACCAGGAGCATGCACAGTTCGGATATCGCTGGCCGTTATCTGACCTGCATAAATTGCAACAATAAATCACGCTGGCCTCTGCGGATAGTGCACCGATTATCGCGATCGCAGCTCCCAGGGCGGCGGCCCCCAGCTTCGCCAGGAATTGGCGGCGGGTGAGGGCGCGGTCCACGAGTTTCTCCGAGAGCGTCATCGCTCCTCTCCGGATGCGGGGGTAGATGGGCCTTCAACGATCCGCCGAAGGTCGGCGCAGGAGAGCTTCAGGCCCCACTGGAGGATGCGATAGCGGAAGGCTCCCTCTTCCCAGATCAGGGCAGCTGCATCTTCCTGAGAGCTTTGGATGCAACGGGCGGGCTTCCCCCGGGTGACGAGGCGCTGGGTGGAGCCAGTGGGATTAGGCGGCCCACTGGACCAGGAACGGTGAGCCGTTTCTAGGATCAGCTCTCCATACTCCCAGGAGAAAAGTGGACTTTCCAGCCATTTCATCGGTTCACTCCAGACCCCCTGGAGCCCCCAGGGAACACGCATCGTATGCTGGAGAACCGGCGCGAAAACATAGCGGATCGCGTGCGGGAGATCCTGGAGATCCACATCTTTAGGCTGGAACTTTCGAAGCCGGGACCAGTCTTTCGGCTCCAGAGGATAGAAGGGCAGGCGGACAGCGAGAAGGACGACCCGAAGGGAGGCCTCCCGATTCGGGCTGACGACGCGGCCGATGACCTCCCAGCAGCCTTCGCTGGGGAAATGAAGACCTGCAGCCTGGAAACCAATGCCGCCGTAGCCTTCTGGGATGTCAGCTTCTAAAGGGGGAGCGGGGGCATCCAGGCGACGGCCGGTGATGTGCAGGCGGCCTGGCACTCCCAGCCACCATCCCATCTTCCAGCGAAGAGAGCCATCAGGATCCCAATGCTCGGAATGAACCGCGATCTTTCCGCCCGTTGGGAATCCTGGAATCCAGAGGAACCCGTTTCCATGCTCGCTTGCGCTTAGAGAGGGCCTTTCTCCCTGATCGTTCGGGAGCACATCGACGAGGGCGGGAGGGTGGTTCCAGCCATTGGGGAACGTGACAGGACATGCCCGAATGGCTGCAGGGGTTAATGGTGGGTAAGGGGTGTTTAAAGAAGGAGGAGCGGACCAACTGGGCTGGGTGGGGGCACAAGCGGGAGTCAGAATCAAGAGCAACCATTTGAGCGTGCGCCCCATCCAATAGAGCCAGTAACCCGGAGTAATCCGCTTGCTCTCCTGGTGATCCATGAACGCTTCTCCTTTGATTAGAGCTCCTGAGGTTTGGCTGGGTC
>JAUQQB010000477.1 GCA_030550075.1 Chloroflexota bacterium
GGGGAATCCCATCTGGTGTGGCCCGGGGCGTTGCGGAATCTGCCCGGGGCTGATGTCTACGCCCTGGACCTTCCGGGCCACGGCCGTTCCCGCGGGCGCGGACGATCCTCCATCGCCGAATACACGGATTTGATTGTAAACTGGATGGAGGCGGTTGGGCTTTCCTGCGCAGTCTGGGTGGGGCACTCGATGGGCGGCGCCATCGCCCAGTGGGCCGCCCTCCATCACGCGGAACGCGTCGCCGCGCTCATCCTGGTGGCCACCGGGGCACGGCTCCGGGTCAGCCCGCTGATCCTGGAGGGATGGCGCGCCGATTTCCCCCAAACTGTGGACCGGATCGTTGAATGGAGCTGGGGGGTCGCACCGCCAGCTCATCGGGTCGAGGAAGGCCGCCGTCTGCTCTTGGCCACGGATCCAGCGGTCATCGAAGGAGACTACCGGGCGTGTGATGCGTTCGATGTCATGAATCGATTGGGAGAAATCCGGGCGCCCACCCTGGTCATCGGCGGCACTGCGGATCGCATGACGCCGATCAAGTATGCGGAGTATCTGGCCGCCCACATCCCGAACGCCGCGCTGGTGCGGATTGAAGGAGCAGGCCATATGGTGATGCTGGAACAACCGGAGGCGGTGGCGGAAGCCATACGATCGTTCCTTCATCGCATCGGTGGATCTGGATAAGCAGGAGATCCATAGATGGTGGCGATTGGGATCGACATCATTGAGATCCGACGGGTGGAACGCGCGGTGGCCCGGTTTGGGGAACGCTTTCTCCAGCGGGTGTTCACGCCGGCGGAACAGCGAGCCTGTCGGGGAAGGGTGTTCGAATACGCCGCGCGGTTCGCCGCGAAAGAGGCAACGGCAAAGGCCCTGGGGGTGGGCCTGCGGATCATGGCTCGCGAGGGCATTGGCTTCCACGATGTGGAGATCCTGCCCGATCACCGGGGGCAGCCCCATGTGCACCTGCATGGATGGGCCGCGGAGCGCGCCCGGGTGCTGGGCTTGAAACAGTGGGCGGTGAGCATGACCCACGACGGTGGTTTCGCCATCGCGGTGGTGGTCTCGATCGGGATGTGAGCGGCCATTCCTTGCAAATCCAATTGCCACAAGCGAACACCACCATTTTGGGAAAAACGTTCCTATGGACTGGCGTTCCTGGCTTCGCCCCTCAGATCATTCCCCAGTCCCTCCGGATCCTCGCGACGTGCGGATCGCCGATCTGCTGCAGGCGGATCCGTCAAAAGCCCACGTGGCGCTGATCGGCATTCCCTTCGATACCACCGTGATCGGCCGACGGGGAGCCCGCGAGGCCCCCGGAGCGATCCGGCGCGCCCTCTACCGGATGACCGCTTTCGACCTGGAGAGTGGAGTGGATCTCGCGGGGACTTTGCGGCTGGCCGATTTAGGGGATATCGCTGTGGTCCATACGGATGTGCACGAAACCCACCGGCGCGTCGCGGCGGTGGCGGCGGAGGCCGTCCGCCAGGGATTGCGCCTGCTCATCCTGGGTGGGGATCATGGGCTCTCTTACGCCACGATCCGGGGCGTGGTGGAAGGCCTGGGCGGGCAGCCCATCGGCGTGGTCCAGTTCGACGCCCATCATGACTTGCGAGAGCCTCTGGAGGGGGAGATCACCAGCGGGACTCCGTTCCGGCGCCTGCTGGAGGAGGGCATCCTGCAGGGCCGTCATCTGGCGCAGATCGGGCTCCTTGGCGGACGGAACAGCCGCGCTTATCACGAGGTTGCCCGTCGATATGGGGTTCATATGATTCCAGCGGGCCGGGTTCACCAGATGGACCTCGAGTCCATCGTGCGAGGGATGCTGGAGAGAGTGACCTCCGGGACGGCAGGGTTCTGGATCAGCTTCGATATGGATGTCTTCGATCCTGCTTATGCCCCCGGGGTTTCCGCGCCGAGCCCGGGGGGGCTGACGGCCTTCCAGGGGCTGGCGATGGTTCGTCAGCTGGCTGCCCATCCGGCCTGCGTGGGGATGGACCTGATGGAAACGGCTCCGCCCTTGGATCCGGATGGCCGCACCGTCGCCTTAGCGGCTGCCCTCGCTTACCGGTTCCTGGCCGGGCAGGGGGAACTCCGCCAGCGGAGCTGATTCAGGGGCAGGACAGCATGCTGCTCTACCTATTGACAAGCCTCAATCAACCCCATATAATTTAAGCAAACGTTTGTTAGCAAAATGGCGCGACGAGGTCATGGCGATCGACGGAAAACCATCCTGCGGGTAGCCGGGCGGCTTTTCAGCCAGCGAGGTTATTACGGTACTTCCATCCGGGATATCGCAGCGGCGATCCGCTTGCAGGGCGGGAGCCTCTATGCGCACATCACCGCGAAGGAGGAGCTGCTCTGGGAGATCGTGGATGAGGCCGCCCAGGCGTTTCTATCCAGCCTGGAGCCCATCGTCCGCTCCGAGCGTTCCCCGCTGGAGAAGCTTCGGCTCGCCGTGGCGGCGCATCTGCAGGTGGTGACGGAGCGCCAGGATGCGGCGGTGGTGTTCAATCACGAATGGAAGGCCCTCAGCCCCAGGCGCCGCGCGGACATCCTGGCCCGTCGGGATGCGTATGAGGCGCTGTTCCGCCAGATCCTGCAGGAAGGGGTTGAGGCCGGGATATTCCGGGCAGATCTGAACGTGCCCCTGATCACCCGGTTCATCCTGACGGCGCTGAAC
>JAUQQB010000478.1 GCA_030550075.1 Chloroflexota bacterium
CTGAAGGACCCCCCGGCTCTCGCCTCGTTACGGGACGCCAGGCCTGTTGAAGACGCGTTCGTGCGCGCGGCAGCCGCCCTGGCCCTCGGGGAGCTGAGGGACCCCCAGGCCCTCCCCGCCCTCCGCCACGCCTTGCAGGATGAAGACGCGATCGTGCGCCGGGCAGCCGCCTGGGCCCTCAGGGAGCTGAGGGACCCCCAGGCCCTCCCCGCCCTCCGCCACGCCTTGCAGGATGAAGACGCGGGCGTGCGCGGGGCAGCCGCCTGGGCCCTCGGGGAGCTGAGGGACCCCCAGGCCCTCCCCGCCCTCCGCCACGCCTTGCAGGATGAAGACGCGTTCGTGCGCGCGGCAGCCGCCCTGGCCCTCGGGGAGCTGAAGGACCCCCAGGCCCTCCCCGCCCTCCGCCACGCCTTGCAGGATGAAGACGCGCTCGTGCGCCGGGCAGCCGCCTGGGCCCTGGGGGAGCTCCAGGACCCTCAGGCCCTCCCCGCTCTCATCCAGGCCTTGCAGGATAAAAACGCGCTCGTGCGCGGAGCAGCTGCCCAGGCCATCGGGGAGCTGCCCCTCTCCGAATCCCAGCGGAACGAGATCCTGGAAACCCTGGCGGCGATGGCGCGGTCTGGGGAGACCCAAACGGAATTTCTTCCCTCGCCGGCCGAGGCCGCCTTTGAGGCCATGTGGCGCCTGCTGGAACGGGAGCCGGTATGACATATGATAGAGGAACGGTTACCCTTGAAGGATCCCAGGCGATCCGGTGAGGGGGTTCAAGCCGTGCCTGGAGGCCTGCCCTCCCATCCCTGGATGCGCGCCCCACTATTCGCGGATCCTTCTCCCATCTCACAACGGGATCCACCCCCGCCGCAGCCCCAGGCGCACCGCCTCGGCGCGATTGGCGGCGCCCAGCTTGCTATAAATCGAGGAGATGTGAAATTTCACCGTGTGCTCGCTGATGCCCAGCCGGGCGGCGATCTCTTTGTTGGCGAGTCCCTGAGCCAGCAGCTGCAATACCTCGATCTCCCGTGGGGTAAGCGGCTCCATCCAGGCTTCCTCTTCCTCAAAACCCGGAAACGCCTCGGGAGCAGATAGAAGCGGACGAAAGACAGGGCTCAGCACGATGAGGCCTTCCCGCAACGCCCGCACCGCAGCCCGCAGGGTCTCCGCGGAAGCCTCGAGAGGCAGGATCCCATAAACCGGAAGGGGAAACGCGAGCAGCGGACCGACCACTTCCAGGCTTTCCACCAGGAAGAGGATGGCGCGCTCTTCTCCCCATGCACGCCATCCCCTCCATGCGGATTCCGTCGCCGGCTCGAAGACCGCAACGATCACTTCGATCTCCGGATCAGGCTCCAGGTCCGCGAAGGAGGCAGCTTCCCTCGCCACCTGGATCTCCCCGCCGGTCTCTAACATCGCCCGCTGGCCGGCCCGCCGGGCCGGCACGGCGGCCATCACCGCCACCCGGATCACGCCGGGATCCTCCGCACCAGAGCTTCGGCCAGATCTGCCGGGATCGCTATCCCCTGATCCCCACCCACCACCATGGTGCAGATGCCTACGACCCGCCCCTCCACGTCCAGCAAGGGGCCTCCGGAGTTCCCTGGGGCCAGCCGGGCATCCGTGCGAAGTAAACGAAGGATTCCCCGCGGCCCCGGGGTGCGCGCAGTGATCCATCCGCTGAAGACGCCCAGGCTCACCGCATACCCCTCGCCCCAGGGATGACCCACCGCTAACACGAGGGAGCCCACCGGAAGCGAGCGGGGATCCCGAACCGGGATCGGTGAGCCCACTGGACGGGGCAGGCGCAACACCGCCAGGTCGAGCATTTCATCGACGATCACAGGCTCCGCCGGGAACGTTTCCCCGGTCCACCATGTCGCCCGATGCTCCCCCCGAGCGAGCAGATGGGCGCTGGTCACGATGATCTCCGGCCGCCAGAGCACACCGGCCCCGAACCCGCCGTGACCGTTCCACACCCGGAACACGCCGGGGATCACCTGCTCCACCAGGGCGCCCAGGGCGGCATCCACCGCCGCCGGAAGCCTCCTCGGGGTCCACCCCGAAATGGCCATCGCCTTTCCTCCTCTGCTTCCCGACGCTCTCCCACGACCAGTGTAACGGTTCGCCGCGACTCCCCTCGAAGCACCTCGACCTCCACGGCGCGGCCGACCACTTCTCCCATCAGCCGGCCCTGGAGGTCCTCGACCTCTTCAACGGGTTGCCCCTGGAAAGCGGTGAGGATGTCTCCCACCCGCAAGCCGCCCTGGGCGGCCGGGCTTCCTTCCTCAATTCCGACGATGAGCAACCCGTAGGCCTGGGCCCGCCCCAGTGCCTCCTGCTGTGCAGGGGCCAGGGGAACCGACTGGGTGCGTATGCCGAGGTAACCCCGACGCACCCGGCCCTCCCGAGCCAGCGCTTCGGCCACCCGCCAGGCCACACGAATCGGGATCGTCAAAGGGATCCCGGCCAGACCCGACGTGTTTACCCCCAGGGCGCGCCCTTCCAGGTCGATCAGGGGGCCGCCCGAGAACCCCGGATACATCGTGGCGTCCGTGCGGATATAATGCTCCATCCATCCGCCCCAGGGCGTGCGCAGACCGCTGCCGACGGCGCTGATCACCCCCAGGCTGGCCTGGATGCCCTCCGATGTCGGCCGGCCCAGGGCAAGGACCAGCTGGCCCACCC
>JAUQQB010000479.1 GCA_030550075.1 Chloroflexota bacterium
TTCGGTGCCCGTCCCAGCCCCCAAAGACCCGGGGGAGAAGGTCAACAGCGTAACTCCTAAGGATATCGGGGCAAGCCCCTGGTTCCATGGCCCGCTCAAATAGGGAACCCATCGTCTGATCCCACGGAGGTGATCGTTGCGAATCTGGCAATGGCTTTTAGGATTTCTGATCAGCGCCCTGGCCCTTTATGGAGCGATCCGGGGCCTGGATCTTCCGACCCTCTGGGCGGCCCTGCAGGCTGGGAATTACGGATGGCTTCTCCCGGCCCTCCTCGCCCTGACCCTGAGTGTGGCCGCCCGAACAGCCCGCTGGCGGATCCTGCTGAATCATCCCCCTGGGGTGCCCTCCTACCGGCTGTGGAACGTCCTGAATGTCGGCTATCTGGTGACCCATCTCCTGCCCTTCCGGATGGGGGAGCTGGCCCGGGTTCTCCTGCTGGCCCGCTATCCCCAGACCCCCCCTGGTCTGGTGACAATGTCTATCATTGTGGAACATGTCCTGGACCTGGTGGCCGTGTTGATGCTAACAGGGCTCGCCCTGGCCCTTCGGCCGGAGGCACTGGGAATCCGGATCCTGAGCTGGGCCGGGCTGGGCCTGACCGCGACGGCGCTCCTGATCCTCCTGGTCGGGGCTTTGCGCTCCGAATGGGCATGGAGACTGACGGAGTGGCTCACCCAACCGCTCCCCGGACGTTTTCGAGAACGCCTGCGCCGGGAAGCACGGGCGGCCCTGAGCGGTTTAGAGGTCCTGCGAACCCCCCGCGCCCTGGCGGGGGCCCTGGGATGGTCCCTCGCAGCATGGGTGGCCGCCGGGTCTCAGCTCTATGCGGTCATGGGGATCTTCCTGATCGATCCGGACTGGCTGCCGGCCCTGTGGACCATGACTGCCCTGACCTTTGGGATGCTGGTCCCCTCCACCCCCGGATATATCGGCGTGGTCCAGGGGATCACCGTCTGGGTGATGGGAGGCTTTGGGATTCCCCAGGCCACATCCTTCAGCATCTCCGTGGTTTCCCACGCCCTCATTTACTTTTACCTTTCGGTTCTGGGAGCCCTGGGACTCTGGATAGAGACCGGAAGCCTCCGGCTGAGCTTCCTGCGGAGGGAGGCCGAACCGCATCGGTGAGGTTACGCAGTTAACACCCCCTGGGCTTCTCGGTCTGGGCCGGGGATCGAAGGCGCTCCGTCCAGGCCTTATGGCTTTTCTATCATCGGACAGATGGGGTGGAGGGAAGGCTCCGTCGCCGATTCAGCAGGCCTTCCGGACCGCCCCTCTCTCCCTGTGGCCCAGGAAAGGAGGACTTCTGACACCCCTTTGACAGAGGCTAACAACGCAAGTCCTGCGCTATAATAGCCTCCGCTGCCCCTTTGGATGAGGATCCTGTCTACACCGGGGAGGTCTCAATGCCCTCTCATGCGCTGATCACCGGCGGCGCCGGTTTCATCGGATCCAATCTGGCGGACGCTCTGGCCTCCGAAGGCTGGGTGGTCTGGATCTTTGATCTGCTGGCCCGACCCGGGGTGGAGCGGAATCTGGCCTGGCTGCAGGAGCGTCACGGTGGGCGCATCCGCTTCGTCCGTGGCGATGTCCGGGATTTCCCGGCCGTGGCCGAGGTGGTGCGACAGGCCGAGGTCATCTTCCACCTGGCCGCTCAGGTGGCCGTCACCACCTCTCTAATCGACCCCCGGACGGACTTCGAGATCAATGCCCTCGGCACCCTGAACGTCCTGGAGGCGGCCCGCCAGGCCCGCCATCGCCCGGCCATCCTTTACACCTCCACCAATAAGGTATACGGCGCGATGGAAGACGTGCCCGTGGTGGAGGAGGCCACCCGCTATCGGTATGCGGACCGGCCGTTCGGGATTGACGAGCGCCAGCCCCTGGATTTCCATTCCCCTTACGGCTGCTCCAAGGGAGCGGCGGATCAATACGTGCGGGACTACGCCCGGATCTACGGGCTGCCCACCATCGTGTTCCGCATGTCCTGCATCTACGGCCCCCGCCAGTTCGGCACAGAGGACCAGGGGTGGGTCGCCCATTTTGTGATCTCCGCGATGGCCGGGCGCCCCATCACAATCTACGGCGATGGCAGGCAGGTGCGGGATTTGCTGTTCGTGACCGACCTCATCGCTGCGATGCAGGCTGCGGTGGAGCGCATCGATCGAACTGCCGGGCAGGTTTACAACATCGGGGGAGGGCCGGAGAACACCCTCTCGGTCTGGCACGAGTTCGCCCCCCTCCTCTCAGAGATCCTGAATCGCCCCCTGGATCCTCCCGCCTTCGGTCCATGGCGCCCTGGCGACCAGAAGGTGTATATCAGCGATATCCGGAAGGCCATGCAGGACCTGGACTGGCGACCCCGCGTCGGCGTGCGCGAGGGCCTGGCGCGGCTGGTGGAATGGATGCAGGAGGGCGTCCCGCTCACCGCGCGCTAAAATTTCCCTGGCGGCCGTAGACCGCTTCCTGGATGATCCATCCCGCCTTGTCCCCAGGACCCTTGCAAGTAGAAGGGAATCGCCTCAGGCAGTCCCTTCTACCTGTGAATCGAGCGGGAGAAAGCGTCAGGCCAGGGAATTCGGTCCCTACCTGAACCCTGTAGGACTTACGCAGTTCGTTTCCCATGGGGGCAAGGATTTTTCTCCCCCCTCCCCACGGCCCTTTGGGC
>JAUQQB010000035.1 GCA_030550075.1 Chloroflexota bacterium
TCTTCGGCGCCCTGCTCCGCCCCCAAAAGGATTTTTCTCCCCCCTCCCCACGGCCCTTTGGGCCATGGGGAGGGGGGAGAAGGGGGGTGGGGCCATTCCGTTCCACCTTTAGAGCTTTCAACTGCGTAACTCCTATCCCTGTGTGGTGGGACGGCAATGACATTTGCATAATCAACCGAGCAATGGTGAAGTGGCCGAACACGCCATCCTGTCAAGAAATATAACGAGTAACCCCACTGCTCCAGATACGTCAGGATGGTTTCCGGAGAATCCCCCCAATTCTCCTCTCGCGAGCAGTGTAACTCTATGATCAAGAGAGGACGAAAGCGATCAAGCGTTCGCTCGGCCCCGCGCAGAACTGCCCCTTCAGCGCCCTCCACATCTATTTTCATGAGGTCCACCTTTTGTAACCTTAATTCGCAGGAGATTTCATCTAAAGTGGCAATTTCTACTTTAATAGTCACTTTATCAGGTTGTTGTAGGACAATTTGACTGTCACTTATCCGATCAGAAAGACATAACAATCCATACCCCTTTCGCTCTCCTGCAGCTTTTTGAAGGGCGAGAGCATTGGCCAGGTTATTACGAGCCAGATGGGCGGTCAGGCGAGCAAAGGATTCAGGGTGTGGTTCAAGGGCGATGATCTGCCCTCTGGGAGCATATTTGTCTGCCAGGAGGGTGTACTGCCCGATGTAGGCTCCGATATCTAGAACCACGCTATCTGGTCTGAGCGAACGGATAAAGAACCGGGCCAGTGGCGCCTCGTAAAGACCCAAAGTATAAATGTTGTAATCAACCCAGACCGGCAGGTGCAGGGTTATCCAAAGGGTTCGGTCTAATGTGGTCTTGACTTTCACATCGGGGATCGGCAGATGCTGGTAAAACCAAAGGGCCACCCGGTAGACGCCATGTTGAAATGGAGCATGAAGCGAATACCAGCGTAATAATCGCATCCATATTGGGAGTTCGCTCATTTGCTACCCTCCATCACCTGCCGGTACACCGCCGCCGTTTCCCTCGCCGTTTTCTCCCAAGTAAACATCCTTGCCCGCTCCAGCCCTCGCTGGCGCAGTTCTTCAGCCAAGCTTGGGTCTGAAAGGACACGGGCAATCGCCTCAGCTATGGCTTGAGGATTGTGGGGATCCACCAGAACCCCTGCATCTCCCACCACCTCTGGAAGGGAAGCCACCCTGGAGACCACAACAGGGGTGCCACATGCCATCGCTTCCAAGGCTGGAAAGCCAAAACCTTCGTAAAAAGAAGGCATGACCAATACATCAGCTGCGTTGTAGAGACCAACTAGCTCTTCTTCAGAAGAGGCCCGATTTATCTGGAGGATCTGTCTTTCTAAATCTAGCCTTTTTATAAGGCGGCGCTGAGAAGTTGAGAAAACTCCTCCCACCTGGATAAACAGGAAATCAAGTTTCTGATCGGCCAGCAAAGCTAGGGCTGAAAGAAGTCCCTCCAGATTCTTGCGGGGCTGGCAGTGACCCACATGGAGGATGAGTTTGCGATTCATTAATCCCCATCTTTCCCGCCACCTGACTCTTTCATCTTCGGGTAACGGGTGAAAGCGCGCGTCTACACCATAGCTAATTTTGCTCATCCTTCGTCCGGTCCGTGATATTAACTCTTGCTGGGTGAAGTCTGAAATAGCTATCCACCATGCTGCCTTTTGCACGCCCCTCCAAGAGATCTCCCAGGCTAACCGGCTCAGTCCCCAGCGACGCCCTGGGAAGATGATAGGAGCTATGTCATGAACCGTTACCACGACGCGGCTGCTATCCAGAGCGAAGACCAGATGTCCATAAGAATGATCCAGGATGTGATATACATCCGCCGGGTAACGACGGGCCCACAAGGGATATACGACCATCCGCCATAGGATAAAAAGCCGTCCCCCGAAGCCGAGGGGCGGGTCAGGCGGCACGAGCAAGTAGGAGTCCACCTCGGGGACCACTTGTTTCAAAGCCATGAAAAGAGAGCGGGCATAGCGGTCCATACTGGGCCACTTTTCCAAGGGACTATCGGCAAAAAGATGTGCGCGCATCCAGCACCTCTTGCCAGAAACGGAAGGTCTGTCGGCCGATCTGTTCGTTCGTGTAAAGGGCTAACACCCGTGCTCTACCCTTCTGGCCTAAAATGGCTTTCTGGGCACTGGAGAAGCGAAGGGAATCTATTGCCTGGGCAAGAGCGCGAGGATCCCCCTCCGGCACAATGAGACCCGCATCTCCAATGACCTCGGGAATGGCTCCGGAATTAGAGCCGATCACGGGAACCCCACACGCCATCGCCTCAATCAGCACGTGCCCAAATTGTTCCTTCCATCGCGGAGTAGTCAACGAAGGGAGCACCAGCGCGTCCATTGCGTTGATATAATCGGGAACTTCCGCATGCGAAACGGTAGGCATCCAAAAAACCCGCTCCCTTAGGCCTCGCTGCTGCGCTTGACGCAGCCACTCCTCACGGATCGGACCTTCGCCTACGAGAAGGCATTGCCAGTCCCCCTGCAAAGACGATAATGCGTCCAATAGCACCCAGAGGCCCTTTTCAGGGACGAACCGGCCGATATAGCCGATGGTGAAGGCATGTAGGCCTAACTTTTGGCGGAGGGATTCATTCCGGGATGGATAAAAGCGTTTCGGATCAATTCCCAGTTGAGGAATTACGGCTATCGGCCCCGAAAAGCCGGCCTCCCGGAGACGCTGACTGGCTTCCTGAGTGCCCGCTATTGCTCCATCGGCCCGGTTCAGGTTGAAGCGGCGGACAGCGGAGAAAGGCCAGCGGTACCGGATAGGAAGATTTTCCCAAGAAAAGAAAAGCACTGGACACCTCAGCCAGGGTTTAAGCAAAAGCACTTCCAATAAAGCCAATGATGGAGGCTCTTCGTCCACCTGGATTAGGTTTGGTTTTAGGGAGAGGAGAAGAGGCCACAATATCCAAGGATAAAAAGCGAAACCAGAAAGCCGACCCGTCCCCCAAGCCTTTAGACAGAAATGGGGCCAGCGAACAGAAGGTTCCGCTGGATAAGTTTTTAAAGTATGACGAATCTCCGTCGGAGTCACGAGGATCAGGTTCACCTCATCTGGAAGATAGTCCCACTTTGCCCGGTTAATCTCCAAGGCATAAGTGCGTCCAATCACTACTACTTGCATTTATTTGATCACCTCCAAAGTTACATAGAGGTCTCTGGCCGGGAAAATGAAAGCCAGATACAATTCGTAAAAATCCGGAAAACGGTTTGCTATCCATCCGATACCCACCCAGCGGTATGGGCGAGCAAAATGAAGGCGACGGTTTTTAAGCCGGAAATGGGCCGTTGTATAAAAGCCAGGGATAGGATGCTGGGTTTCCAACCACCTTTGCACCAGATTCGGATGGGAAACCACCTTCCCGCCAACAAAGTAATCGAAAGAGCGCCAGCCTAAATGGCGTAAGTGAGTTGGGTCGGTAAAACTGTAACGGTTGGAGAAATGTGGGGTAATGATTTCTACCAGGGCCCCCGGGCGGGCAATACGATGAACCTCTTCCATAAAGCCTACCAGGTCGGTTACATGCTCCACAATATGGCGGCAAAGAATACGATCAAAACTATTGCTGACAAAGGGCCAAGGGCGACGGTTGAGATCGGCAATGACATCTGCCTCAGAGAAGGGATTGATGTCCAGACCGATTGCTCCTGGTTGTTTGGCTTGTCCACATCCTAAGTCCAGGATCCGTTTCATTGCTTAACACCTCTGCCTTGCTTCTTCCCATTGTCCCCACCAATCGGCCAGTTCGGCAAGGAGTTTCATCGTAGCCAGCACAGGGCCAATCCGGATCAGATCCGGTAGCCAGCGGGCCCAGCGGGCGGCGAAACGGAGTGCCAACCGGGCCCTAGAGGGTGGCCGCCCCCGATATTTGCGTTCGAAGTGAACCGCTCCCTGCCCATGGCGGCGGTATTGCTGCCAGAAGTGGCGGAAGGTGTAGGGGTGCAGATGAACCACTTTCACTGGTATGTAGAGAAGCCGATAGCCCCGCTGCACCACCCGCCACTTCAGGTCTGCATCCTCTCCGGCCGCGTAGGGGAAGGATTCGTCAAAGCCTCCCACCTCCAGCAGCACGGCCTTCCGGTAGGACATAGAATTGGTGCCGCCCGCCGGGCAATCAAAACCACCAAGGTATTCCTCCGACCCAGCATGATAGACCCGATGGGTCACGTAGGCCTCGTATTGGGCAAAGGGATTGGATTGTAGAACTTCGTCAGGCGCCTCCAGGTAACCTCCCACTCCCGCCGCGTCCGGGTAACGGTGATACCCATCGGCCAAGCGAGAGAGGAAATCCGATGGCAGGAGGCAATCATCATCGGTGAAGGCGATGATTTCGCCTGTAGCCACCTCTATTCCCCGGTTGCGAGCAGCCGCCGGGCCCCGGTTCGGCTCCTGGCGGATACACTGCACCTGCGGGAACTCCTGCCGCACCATCTCTCCGGTGCCGTCAATGGAGCCATCGTCCACCACAATGACCTCGTAGTCGGGATCATCCTGGTCGGTAGCCGCAGCCAAGCAGCGGCGGAGGGTATCTTTGCGGTTATGGGTGGGGATAACGATGGAGAAACGCATCAGTGGCGAAACTCCTGGATATTTTCCTTCCGCCAGTCCCAGGGGGACGCCTTGACGGCCAATAGATATGCTCCCTTACTCCACTTAAGAAACCAGTCCTGCTGTCCCAACCAGCGGTCCATCTTCACCAAGCCGCGCATAAGGATTTCTTCTTTACCAAACAGAGCAAGGATCTTGCGTCCAGCGTGGACGAACCGGACCAGTCGGATCCAACCCCCTCGCCCGATCATTTTCTCCACGGCAAATCCAGCCGTGCGCAGCAAACGCACTATCGTCTTAGGAGAGTGAATGCGGATATGATATTCTGGAGCATCGTTGTAAAACGGAACAGTAACCACTAGCCGTCCATCATCTTTTAACACTCGTCGCGCTTCCAGAAGTGTGTTCCAATCCTCAACGAGGTGTTCCAGAACTTCCGGAAGCAATACGGCATCGAAACACTGATCGGGAAACGGGAACGGCTTCGTTGCATCTGCACAAACCATTCGTAGCAGGTGAGGTTGGGGTGCGATGTCCATATTGACCACCCATTTGCCCGCTTCTGTCAGAGCGTAAAAATCCCGCCCCCAAGAAGGACCGATGTTAAGGATTACCTGAGCCCCACCTGTCAATTCAGCGATCAGGCAAGCCGCCTCGTATTCTCGAAAGTCTCTGCGACGCTGTTTCAGGTTCATGGCAGGGCCTTGCATGTCCAAATAGTGAGGCTAATTACAGGCAACTCCTTCACAACTGAGCAATGCTTTTCCACGTATGCGCGAATACGGGCTGCATAGAGAGAGGTGGGAGGAGTATCGGCTATGGCTACTATCTTGACCCATCCCGAGCGAAGGTAACCCATCATTTCCAGTTCTTTCTGTTCCTGATAGTTAACTGGGAGAAGGTAGAGATCCTTTCCAGGCGGATACCGATGGGCCAGAAAATAGTATTGTGGCTCCGCCCCGATGACTAAGATAGGTTCATCTGGAGCTGTCAGATTAGCCAAAATATGACCTGCCTGAATTTGCTGAAAAAGAAAGAGATGGCTAAAAGCAGCCAAAGCGGGGAAAATCAGGGAAAACATGAGTGGAAGGATGAACAGGAGAATCGATGCCATGGACAAGCGATCCGGCAAGTTTTGCTCTATTTCTCGGGCTCCCCAGGCCGCCAAGATCGCCCCTACAGGCACAGCCGGAAGAAGATAATGGGAGGTGGGATGAAGAAGCGCAGGCAACCACGCTGCGATCAGCATCCCGGCCAGGAATTGAACTTTTGAATCTTTATGGCGAGTTATTATGGGCAAAAGTGCCGCAGTCCACAGCGGGGCAGCAACAAAATAAAGCGAAAAAACCCCTTTGACCGTCTCACGCAAATCTATATCCTGCACATAGCCTATATTCACCCAGATAATTTGCTGGAATGCTGGAAAGGCGATACCTGATATTGTTAGTAAAAGCACGCTTGCAGCGAGGATTCCACAGAATCCGCCAAGTGCTCTCCAGAGTTTGGAATGAGTGACAAAGACATAGAATAGAACCGGAAACAGAAAAAGCACCGCTGGCTGCTTGAACAATATCGCCAGTCCGGTCAACACTCCAGCTATCTCCCAGCGTGGATGAACGCGAAGTAGGCAAACCATAATTGCAGCTACAAGACAAGCGACCATTGTCTCTGTAACCAGAGTATAGCCTTGGTAAACGACCCAACCCAAAGCACCCAAACACACCCCCCACCAGACCGTTCTGGAATCGTCACTAGCTGCTTGTATTGCTTTAGCAATCAATATCAGAACAACTATAGCCATCAAAGAAAGGAAAACCTTTACCCCCCAGATACTTCCGTTACTCAAAGCCAATGGTACGGTGAGGATATAATAAATACCGGGTGGTTTATGGTCAAAGAGGTCCCGGTAGGGCATATAACCATCCAAAATACCTTGGGCGATGGTTAGGAATGCGCCCGCATCTCGATCTATCGCGAACAACAAGTGAACGATAAGGAAGGGGACCAAGATGGCAACTAAAATCAATCGCTCACTGCTCATTCCTACCTCACGTCTGACCCGTAATCATCATGATACCGGCCAATTTCCTCCCATATGCTTCCCATGTAAACCCCTCCGCTCTTTCTCGCGCGGCTCTCCCCATCGCTTGTCTCAAATGCTCGTCGGCCCGCAGCTGCTCCATCCGCCCAACCAGGGCGTCCACATCCCGGATCGGAATGATGAACCCCTCCACCCCATCCCGCACCACCGAGCCAGAGTTGGGTGTAGTCACCACCGGCAGGCCACAGGCCAGCGCCTCATAGGTCACCAGGGCGCTCCCTTCCTCAATACTGGGGAAGACAAAGATGTCCGCCTGCTGGTAGGCTTCCACCGGGTCATCCAGATGGCCGACCAGATGAAGCCCGGGCAAGCCTTGATAGCGCTGGAGGATAGGCCGGCACTCCGGTAAGACCCGCCCCACCAGCCAGAGTTCGGCATCCTTCCAGCCCAAACGCCGCCAGGCCTCTAACAAGTAAGGCACACCCTTGCGGATGCCTACCTGGCCCACGAAGAGAACCCGGAAAGGCTGGGGGGAGTTCGCCTCAGAAGGCCGGAACCGCCGGGTATCCACACCAAAGGGAACTTGAAGGAGCTTCTCCTCCGGGAAGCCTTCTTCCAGAAAGCCTTTTCGCGCAAAGTCCGAAGGGATAAGCACGAAATCCGCCATGGCTATTTCCGCCAGAGCGCGCCGCAGGGCGGCCGGAGGGGTGTGAAAGGCAAGCCCCCAGCGGGCATACTCTTCTCGAAGCAATCGGGCCTGATATAATGGGTGCGCGCTGGCCCACTCCACAACCGTCGTGATGTCCATCTCCCGCGCCCGTTGAAGGCTGCGCAGACCATAGTTGCCCCATACATGAAAGACATCACAAGGCTCGAGATAACGAGAGGCCCAGGCATCAAAGAGGAGACTTTGAATATACCAGAGCCAGCCGCGGGGATCGTAGACGGCCAGCTTGCGCAAAATCCGATCGGACAGGCCCATGGCCCGGATCTTCTGCTGTGGGATTTCCGTGGGCCGGAAGGATCCGCACAGCAGGCGGTGCAGCATGCCATACCGATACAGGCCGCGCACGGCGTGGTAAGCCGTGGTGCCAATGCCCCCACCGGCAAATTTGCTCCCGATGGAGTAGATGACCTTCACGCTTCCCTCAGCCGTCGCGTCCATACGATCTCTCGCAGCTCCCGAATCCCGGCTGCCAAATCGCTTCGCTCCAGTGCCAGGAGAAAGCCGCCAAATAAAACACCGAAAATCCCCAGTTTCAGGGCCAGGACTTCCATAACGGAAGCTGAGCCCTTTGCGAAAGTCTCTGCCATGAACCCGCCCATCCAAGCGATCATCAGGGCAAGGGAGGGCCAGACGACCAGCCGCGTGAAGGAAAAATCCACTACCTGCCGCAGGGGGCGGTAAAGCCAAATGGCACCCAGCAGGAGCATCCCATCAGCAGCCAGGGCGACGCCATTGATGTCCCACAGCCAGGCACCCAGGATCACTGCTGGGATGAAAAAGATCGCCTGGGCTATGGTGGCGTTGCGCAATTCCCATGGGCGGCCTACGGCTAACAGCAGGCCGCCAACCAGTAAAAGGATGGGGTCTAGAGCCGTGTAGATAAGCATCAGCCGGAATGTCCAGAGCATCGGCTGCCACTGATCACCGATGACGTAATGGATAAACTCCGGCATCGCCAAGCCGAAGACCCCAGCCACCAGGAATCCACTGCGCAGAATGATATAGGCCGAGCGAAAGAAGGATTGGGAGAGCCTCAACCGATCACCTTGCAAGCGGGCAAAGACTGGCGTAAAGACGGTCACCAGGGGGTTGGCCAAGACCCGGCGGGGGTAGTGGGCAAACTCATAAGCCCTGGAATACAAGCCCAGCGACACCTTCCCCAGCGCCGTGCCGATCCAGAAGTCGTCAAAGCGGTCTAAAAGGTAACTCAGGTTAGAGGCCACCCAGGTCGGCTTACCGTACTTCCAGAACCAGCGGGCGGCTCCGGCATCCCATCCCAAACCTGGCTTCCATTGCCGGAACGGCCCCCAGCTCAAAAGAAAACGCATCCCAATACCGCTCAGTTGCTCGGCCACCAGGGCCCATACCCCCCAGCCTTGCCAGGCCAGAAGCGGCGCCACCACCGTCATTGTAACGGACGCCGCCACATCCGTGATGGCCAGTTGGGAGAAGGCCAGGTTCTTGCGCATGAGCGTCTCCTGGATCTGGCTCAGGTTGGATAGAATGTATGTGAGCACCAGGACCGCCAGAACCATATCCAGCCCTGGCATCCCGGGATAGGCTTGCTGGATGAGAGGAGCCAGGGCCAGCAGAAGCCCGAAGGCCAGAAGGTCGAGCCCCATCCGGAGGGAAAAGTAAGTGTGCATAAAGGATTCATCGGCGTCCTGGCGGTGGATGAGGGCGATGTCCAGACCCAGACCCCGCAGCTGAGCGGCCAGGCCAATGTAAAACAGGGCCATGGTTATGACCCCGAAGTGCTCTGGAAGCAACAGTCTGGCCAGGAGCACTGCCCGCAGGAAACCAAGGGTCAGGGTGACCCCAGAGGCAGCAATGGAGTAGATCGAACCCAAGATCACTTGCCTGGGCAATACTTGCATTCCACCCCCTGCAGCCGGGTAGGTCAGGGGGGGCTCTGCATCTGTCTGATCCGCCTGATCCGAACCTCCTAAACCGATCTGCTTGCTCAGACCAGTCCCCACCACTTATCTCTCCCTTTAGGCCAGCCCAATGCCTACCGGCAACACCGGTCCCACTGCCTCACCGGCTCCCAGCGCGCCCTAACGCAACGCCAGCAGAAGGCTTACAAGGCTTAGGATCCCCACCTGCATCCAGGACAGCATCACAGTGCGGGAGCTTGCCCATCGCATTCCGCAACACCCCGTTGCTCTCCAGACACACCACGAAGAAGACGATGGGAATCCACAGGGAAACCGCACGGGGCAACCACCGCTCCCCGAACAGCGAGACAAGGATTGGGTCAGCGAATCGTATTCTTTCATTATGATAATGCCACCGCTCCCCACACATCAAGAAAAGGATCTCCAGTGCGGCGACACTTCCTCCTTCTCGCAAAAGGATTGGGCCAGAAAATCGGGGGGCTCTCATCGCTTATCCAGTATAGGCATAGGACTTACGCCGTTGGCCTCTGGCCCAAGGAAAATGGGCCAAACAAGGAGGCGTTCGAGGAGCAATGCGCCGGTAACCTCAAAAGATCACCGGGCTGGGATCAGGACGAGATCGAAGATCCCCTCGGTCTGACCCGGCTGGGGGTAATACTGAGTGACCAGCGTCTGATAGCCCGGCGCAGTGATCCGGATGTGGATATGAGGGGGACGGCCACCATAAGAGGGTGGGAAATGGCTCGCGAAGCGATAGGCTCCATCCGGGCCGGAGAACACCGTCGCCCGATAGGCATCCGCATACTGGCCGTCCGGTCCCGCCAGCCAGAATTCGATTTGCGCGCCGGGAATTGGGGAGCAATCCCGGCTGGATCGAACCACCCCTCGCAACACATGTCCCTCCCCTACCCGATCGCGCACCGGAGCGCCGGGTTCATAGAACGGCCCCAGGGCATCCGGCGGGGTCGGCGCACAGCTCTCCGGCGAGGGAGTGAGCGAGGGCGGGGATTCCAGGACAGCGCTCCGGGTGACTGCAGGCAGCGGGGCAGGAAACCCGGCTGGAACGGTTGTGACAGCAATGGTCCGGGTCGGCTCCATGGAAGGCAGGAGGTTCGATCCCCGGAAGGGCCCACATGCGGCCAGGAAAAGCCAGCCGCCTAAAATTCCCCATATGATCCTTTGTTTCATGGTGCGCATCCCAAGTCCTGCCGAAGAGCGACCCTCCATCTTCCTGAGGCTCCTCTGGACCCAAGGGGACGAAACCATGGAAATCACCGGGAGCCGGGTCGCGCGCTGGAGGTATTTGACCCGGCTCCCATTTCTCGAAATGGAATGAACGTCAGCGTTGAGGCTGGGGCTGAAGATGGGGCAGGATCTGGCGAAGCAAACGCTCACGCGGCTGATATCCAATGATCCGCACAACCTCACGCCCATCCTTAAACAGGATGAGCGTGGGGATGCCCATCACCCCATACCGCATCGCAAGCTCCGGGTAATCATCCACATTCAGCTTGCCCACTTTCAGGACCTGCGCGTATTCCTGGGCGATCCGGGCCACAATCGGCTCCAGGGCCTTGCACGGACCACACCACTCCGCCCAGAAGTCCACCAGGACCGGTTTCTCAGAGCGTAAAACTTCATGTTCGAAGTTCTGAGCGGTGATCACGACCTCATGTTCCCGCATCGTGGCTTCCTCCTTGAAGGATGAACTCGGCTTGCTCCCTGTCCCTCCGGAAGCTTTTGGAGCTGGACGGCGACAGGCCTATGGGAAGGGGGAACAAGTCCTTTCGCTTGATCAAACCATCCCGACCGGACCGGATGGCTCCTCCTGAAGTGCGATGACGGTCACCGGCCCACGCCCGGGGACTTCCCGGTGTGAGCCGTCACAGAATGGAAAATTGCGGGACTGAAAGCAACGGCACAGCGTGACCCGTTCCCCGGGTCGAATCCGCACTGTCGTCCGCGGGTGATCCCCCCATGTGGTTTCATGCTCCGCCATGAGTGCAATCCCCCAGCCAAGGAATCGAGCAAGACGCTTTGAGTCTACGCAATGGAACACAGGACGTCAAAAATTGGGGTGCTGCCCATCCGTGGTTGAATGGATCCCGTACCCGCTTCCCCTCGTTGATTGGATGTTTCACGCGGCATTGGAGCGATCGGAAACCAGCAGGGCCTTTCCTTGTTTCCCGCGCCTCAAAGGGTTGTGGGGAGAAGGGAAAGGAGCTCGCTTCCTACATCAGAGGAAGATGCGGATCAGAAGCGATCCGCTCGCTGGCCTATAGCCCAGTTATAGGGTGCGGGACCCGGAGGCGTCCCGCACCTGTAGTGAGAGCCCATCCGAGAGGGTTAGCGGAAAGCTTTGCTTCTCCTCCCTTCGACGGGAGAAGTGAAGCAGAGGGATGATGGAACCCTGCCGCGCGATGGCTTATGAAGCGCGGGTCAGGACTTCCACGCGGCGCTCCCACGCCGCCTGAAGCTCCTGAAGATGGCGATTCAGCGGGAGAAGGACCGCGGAGAGATCGCCGCCGCCATGGACCGTCTGGTCCAGAACGTCGATGCGCTCCTGCAGTTCTTCGATCTTCTGGAGAAGATCCGCATCGAACCGGTAGAGCGCTTCGAGCTCCGCTTCCTCGATACGAAGGGCATCGAAGAACCCTGCGTAGCCATAGCGGGCCACCCCCACCTGATCGGCCAGCGTCTGGATCCGACGGACCACACGGTCCAGTTCATCAACCCGAGAGAGATCACGCTCCGCAAGCTCACGCTGAAGCCCCAGGAGGCGATCGGCGATTTCTCGAAGCCGAAGCCGAATGGCTTCCCGGAGGATCCGGTCGGCATCCCGCCGCTGCTCTTTCTCTTTGTATCCTGCGTAGCCTGGTAGAACTCGAAGCCAGCGCTCCAGGGCCGGGCGGTTCGCTTTCACGCGCTCCAGAATCTCATCCATCGTAGCCTCCATCCGCACAAGTGGACCTAAAGCTTGTTGCTTCCTGTCAATGTATAAGACTCTCCAGGCCTCAGAGTCCCCGATGGCCCACCAGGGACCCCGAGGCCCGGAGGCAGGTTTCTTTCAAGTAGGAGTTACGCAGTTGAAAGCTCTAAAGGTGGGACGGAATGGCCCCACCCCCTTTCTCCCCCCTCCCCACGGCCCTTTGGGCCGTGGGGAGAAAAATCCTTTTTGGGGGCGGAGCGGGGCACCTTCGGCGTCCCGCTCCGCCCCCAAAGCCCCCATGGGAAACGAACTGCGTAAGTCCTATCAAGATCACAACCGGCGGCCCTTTCCCTCCGCCAGCTCGACAATCTGGCGCAACAGCGTGACCAGTGTGACCGCGCTTTGAACCAGAGCGGCAGGCGATGGTCGCCCGCTTCCTCCATGCTCCCGCCGGGCCCGCATATAGAGATAAGCGGCCAGGACCCCAAACAGAGCCCCCAGGGCTCCCCCCAATAGCAACCACCGTTCCTCACGGCGCACGTTATATCCTCCTCCACAATCCGTTGCGGCGTTGCTTCTTCATCATAACTCAATCGCTATAAATCGGAATCCGTTACTTGCATCTGTCGGCTCATGGCTCTCTATTCTCCGCGCTACGGAGCGAACGCCGACCGGCTCCGGGCCAGGCGCTCCGCATACTGCCGGCGGTAGTATTCCTGGTATTCCCCCGACTTGATCTTGCGCCACCACCCCTCGTTCTCCACATACCACCGCACCGTCTTCTCCAGCGCCTCGTCCAGGCTGTGCCGGCTGCGCCAGCCCAGGGCCAGGATCTTCGAGATGTCCAGGGCGTAGCGCCGATCATGCCCCGGCCGGTCCGGCACCAGGCGGATCAGCGAGTAAGGCTTGCCCAGGATGTCCAGGATCTTCTTCGCCACCTCGATGTTCGGCGTCGAGATCCCCGTCCCCAGGTTGTAGATCTCCCCCGGCTGCCCCTTCCGCAGGACCAGATCGATCCCCTCGCAGTGATCGATGACGTATTGATAATCTCTCATCTGCTGGCCATCGCCGTAAAGGGGCAGCGGCTCGTTGTCGATGGCGTTGGTGATGCACAGGGGGACGAACTTCTCAGGATACTGATAGGGGCCGATGTTGTTGGAGCCCCGGGTGATGGTCACCGGGACCCCGAAGCTGGTGTGATAGGCCAGGCAGAGGAGATCTGCCCCCGCTTTGCTGGCGGAATAGGGGCTGCGGGGCGCCAGGGGATCCCGCTCGGTGGAGGCCCCCTCCAGCACCTCGCCGTAGACCTCGTCTGTAGAGACCTGATGGTAACGCAGCCCGAAGATCCGGGCCGCCTCCAACAACACATACGTCCCGAAGACGTCCGTCTGGACGAAGCTCCCGGGCTCCATCAGCGAGCGGTCCACATGGGATTCGGCGGCGAAGTT
>JAUQQB010000036.1 GCA_030550075.1 Chloroflexota bacterium
GGGTGGTCGGAGGAGGACCCGGAAGAGTGGTGGCATGGAGTGATTTCCGTTTGCCGGCAGCTTCTTAAGGGTCGGGATCCCCAGGAGGTGGCAGCCGTTGGATGCAGTGGCATGGTGCCCGCTCTGGTTTTGCTGAACGAAGAGGGGAATCCGCTGCGCCCCGCCATCCTTCAGAACGACGCGCGGGCGGTTGAGGAGATCGAATGGCTCCGGCGGAATTTAGATCAAGAGCAGCTCTTCGCGCGAACTGGGGGCTACACAAATCAGCAGCATGTGGGACCACGCCTGATGTGGATCCAGCAGCATGAGCCGGATGTCTGGCGTCGCACTTGCCGGGTTGTAGGCTCATATGATTACATCGCTTATCGATTGGGTGGGGCCTGGTCTCTGGAAATCAACTGGGCTGTGGAGAGCGGATTGTTTAACATCTACCAGCGGATTTGGGATGAGACCTTCTTAAAATCCAGCAATTTGCATGAAGAATTGTTTCCGCCTGTGAGGTTCCCCAGCGAGATCGTGGGCGAGGTGACCCGGAAAGCGGCGGAGGTGACAGGATTAGCACCCGGAACCCCTGTGGTCGCGGGAAGTGCAGACCACGTGGCTTCCGCACTAGCCGCTGGCCTGCGGGAGCATGGGGATCTGCTCATTAAGTTCGGAGCGGCCGGGGATATCCTTTATTGTATGGATCGCCTGGAGACCCATCCGCGACTTTACATTGACTATCACGACATCCCGGGACGCTATCTGCTGAACGGTTGTATGGCCGCCTCCGGCTCCCTGGTGAAGTGGTTTGTAACCCGGGTGCTGGGGGAAGAGGGGGGATCGGCTACCTATTGCCGTCTGGATGCGGAGGCCGCAGGGGTGCCACCTGCCTCAGATGGTGTGATTGTGCTGCCCTATTTTCTGGGAGAAAAGACCCCCCTCTTTGATCCAGAAGCCCGTGGGGTTTTCTTTGGGCTCACCCTGAGCCATGGCCGCGGACATATGTTTCGTGCCATCCTGGAGGCGGTGATCTATGGATTCCAGCATCATCTGGAGATCCTCCGGGAACGAGGCTATCCCATTCGGCGAGTCCTGGCGACGGATGGAGGAGTGCGCAGTGAGCTGTGGCGGCAAATCGCTGCCGATGTGCTGGGACTGCCGGTCGAGGCTCACCCCGGGCATCCTGGCTCGGCCCTGGGGGTGGCCTTCGTCGCTGGAATGGGGGTGGGTCTTTTCCGGGATTGGGCGGAGATCGAGGCCTTTGCGGGCCCCGCTTACTGGAACCAGCCCGATCCAGAAGCTCATCAGCGTTATCAGGAGGCATATCGTCTTTATCGGGATCTCTACGAAACGCTAAAGGCTCTCTTTCCACGAGCGGGCCGGTTGTCGCGCTCTGTAACCACTTCCTGAATTCATCAGCACACTGATCCTTGCCCGCTGAGGCAACTGCTTTCAATGTCCAAAAACTCAGGGGCAAAGATCAACAGCGTAGCTCCTAAATCGAACCAAAGGAGGTCAACCATGGGGCGCCTGGATGGACTGGTGGCGGTTGTAACCGGTGCCGGCACGGGGATTGGGGCAGCCATTGCTCGCACCCTGGCCCGGGAAGGAGCTTTTGTGGCTGTCACAGACATCAATGAAGATTGGGCCCGACAGGTTGCTGAAGAGATTCGGCAATCCGGTGGGGTGGCTGAAGCATGGCGGCTCGATGTCACCAAGAAAGCTGAGAATGTGGCGGTCATGGACGCCGTGGTCGCGAAATGGGGACGCCTCGACATTGTCTGCCCTAATGCCGGGGTTTCCACCATGAACTGGGCGAAGGATCTCACAGAGGAGGAATGGGATTATAACTTCAACGTGAACGCCAAAGGCGTGTTTTTCACATGCCAGGCCGCCGTTCCCCATATGATCCGCCAGGGCGGGGGACGAATTATTATCACCGCCTCCATGGCTGGTCACCGGGCCGTCCCTCTCCTGGCTCACTATGCGGCTTCCAAGTGGGCGGTGATCGGCTTTGGCTTGAGCCTGGCTGTGGAGGTTGGCAAGTATAATATTAAGGTCAACCTGATTTGCCCGGGCTTTGTGCGCACATCGATGCAAGAGCGAGAGATTGTTTGGGAAGGCCAGTTACGGGGAATGGAGCCCGAAGCCGTGCGCGCGGAGTATGTCAGCAAAACCCCGCTTGGGCGGATCGAGGAGCCCCAGGATGTGGCGAATGCGGTGCTTCTCCTGTGTCTGCCGGAAGCAGACTTCATTACCGGAGCGGTCCTGGATGTCACAGGTGGGGCTCATCTCACTTAAAGGGCCTGGTACCTGCTGAGCCCATCTGTATGAGCCCACCTGTAACTACCGGCGGGTCAATCCAGCCTAGCAGAAGGTCTCCTCCCTGTAGTTTAAGAGGCCGCAGGGAAGGGATCTTCGTTTTTAGGGGTGGGGGTGGGGGCTGCCTCTGGCGGCCCTTACCCCCGAAATGGCCCACCGGGAAGGAGGCCGGAAAACCCATCCGAAATCTGTCATTTTTGCCAGAGCGCTTTGGAATGGGGGATTTTCGAGGTTATATCGAACCGATTGGGATCTCACTGGGGATTGGGTTGCTGATCGGGCTGGAGCGGGAGTGGGCGCATAAGGATGTGGGATTGCGCACCTTTGCGCTGGCCGCGCTGGCCGGGTGCTTGGCCTGGCTGATCCATCCCGTGGCCGCCTTCCTCGTTCTGGCAGCGGCGATCTCCCTGGTAAGCATCCTCAACATCCGGAGCATGCTGATGGACCGCTCCCTGGAGATGACGACCTCGGTGGCCCTGCTGGTGACGCTGCTCCTCGGCATGCTCGTCGCTCAGGGATATGCCCTGGTCGCTGCGGCCACCGCCGTGCTGGTGACCATGCTCCTCGCCTGGAAGGCCGAGCTCGTCCGTTTCACCGTTGGCCTCTCGCTCGAGGAGTTGCGCTCCATTGTGCTCTTCGGGGTACTGACCTTGGTGGTCTACCCTCTGTTGCCGGAGGGCCTGCCTCCGGAGATCGACTCCATGGGCCTGGTGAACCTGCGAGCCGCGTGGCTGGTGGTGGTGATCCTCTCTGCCATCGGTCTGGTGAACTATGCGCTGCTCCGGCTTTATGGAGCGCGGGGGATCCATTTCACCGGGATCCTGGGCGGGCTGGTCAACAGCACAGCCACGGTTTCAGAACTGGCCCGACGATGCCGGGGCCATGAGGCGCAGGCGCTGGATCTGGCCCTGGAAGGGATGTTGCTGGCGAACATCGCCATGATGGCCCGCAACGGTCTGATCCTGGGGATCTTCGCCCCAGCGGCGCTGCTGCACGGCTGGCTGGCAGTGGGATTGATGGCGGGCATCACGGGATGGATGGTCCTCCGGATCCTGCGACGGAACCAGACCTCCTCGGCGCCATCGATCCGGCTGGCCTTCCCCTTCTCTCTCCGCCATAGCCTGCTCTTCGGAACATTCTATCTGGTGATCCGGGCGGCGGTGGTGCTGGCGGACCGCTTTCTGGGACCCGGCGGCTCTATGATTGTGACCTTCCTGGGGGGGCTGGTGAGTAGCGCTTCAACAGCCGCGGCCGCCGCGACCCTGGCCGCCCAGGGTCGGATTCCCACGGAAGCGGCGGGGCTGGGGGTGGTGCTGGCCTCCATGGCCAGTCTGCTGTTCCACGTGCCCATGGCCCGTCTGGGCGGGTTGCAGGGTCCCTGGCTGCGCCGGCTCGGGATCGCCTCTGTCCTCACGGTTATGGTTGGCATCATCGGCTTGGTGATAGAGGGCTGGAAGTAGAAACGGGATGAGTGATGAAGGTCAACCCGTATGAGGAGGGACAGCCCGGTGGGCCTTCAACAGGGCGAAATGATCCATCGGACCGTAAGCGCCCTGCCCGAGCTTGAAGGCCCGGGAGGCCTGGAGCAAGGCAGTGAGATACTCCTTCGCCTGTCGGATGGCTTCCAGGGGCGGGAGACCCTTGGCCAGCCCCGCGGCGATGGCCGAGGCGAAGGTGCAGCCCGTTCCATGGGTGTTCACCGTATCTACCCGTGGGGCGCTGAGCTCGTAGAAATCCCGTCCGTCGAAGATCACATCCACGCTATGATCGTCCCCCTCCAGATGACCACCCTTTACGACGACCCAGCGCGGCCCCATCCCATGGATGATCCGCGCCGCCTCCCGCATATCCGCCCGGCTCCGTAGATCACGGCCGACCAGTGCGCGGGCCTCATGGAGGTTTGGGGTGACGACCATGGCGAGGGGGAAGAGGCGTCGGATCAGCGCCTCCTGCGCCTCTGGGCGGAGCAAGGGATCCCCGCTCTTGGCCCGCATCACCGGATCGACTACCAGGCGCTCCACGCGGTATTCCTGCAGCTTCTCGGCCACGACTTCAATAATGGCCGCATTGGCCAGCATCCCGGTTTTCACCGCATCGGCGCCGATATCGCCCAGCACAGAGTCGATCTGGGCGGCGACGAACTCAGGCGGGAGCTCGAAGACCGCCTGGACCCCCCGGGTGTTCTGGGCCGTGAGCGCAGTGAGCACGCTCATGCCGTAAACCCCCAGGGCACCAAAGGTCTTCAGATCCGCCTGGATGCCGGCTCCCCCACCGGAGTCAGAGCCGGCGATGGTCAGGGCGCGAGGAAGCGTATTCATGGAAGCCCTCCTGAGCTAGGGATCAGCCAACGCACCATCCGGGTGCTTTTTCAGGATTCGTGTATTCGTGCCTCCATTCGAGGACGGCCCCTCCCCGCCACCAGCGGTGTCTCGGGATACGCACTCTCCGAACATCCCTGGCGGGTCAGGCAAGCGCCTCTCAGAGGGGGGCCGGAGGGCAGGCCTCCCGGCCCCTCAGATTCGTGTATTCGTGCCTCCATTCGGGGACGGCCCTCCCGCCAGCGCCCCCTCAACGGCCTGTCGCAGGGCGCGCGCGGCGGCCTCAGGGTCAGGTGCCTGGGTGATGGCCGAGATCACGGCAACTCCAGCAGCGCCGGCGCGGATGCACGCAGCAGCGTTTTCCGGATTCACCCCGCCAATGGCCACCACGGGAAGCCGCGTGGAGCGGACAACCGCGGCCAGCCCCTCCAGCCCAATCAGCGTGGGGTTGGCTTTGGAAGCGGTGGGGAAGACCGAGCCCGTTCCCAGGTAATCGGCGCCGGCGGCTTCCGCCGCCCGGGCCTGCTCCGGCGTGCGCGCGGAAACCCCGATGAGGGCCTGAGGGCCCAGAAGGCGCCGGGCGACCTCTGGCGGCAAATCCTCCTGGCCCAGGTGGACGCCGTCGGCGTGTACGGCTATGGCGACATCGACACGATCATTAATCAGGAATGGAATCCCATATCGCCGGCAGAGTTCTCGCAGAGCTTCCCCCAGCCGGAGCATCTCCCGCAATGGCCCGGACTTCCAGCGCAACTGCAAAGCGGTGATTCCCCCTTGAAGGGCCGCTTCGGCGATCTCCAGCGGTGATCGCCCGGAGGTGAGCGCTGGATCCAGGACGAGGTAGACTCGCAGGTCGATCGGCATAACGCTCGCTCCCTTAGGGGCAACTTTCCATGGGGAGGGATGGAGAGATGTATGGAGGAAGCGTGTGGCGACCGTTCCTCCGCCGGCATGACCCGGATCAGGTTCGATGGGTCGGCACCAGGGCCGGCCTCCCACCGGCATGGCACCCTCTCAGCCCGCTTCCCTGCGGACTCCCCACGTCGCCCCGAAGTTCTGGGGTTACTTTAATGCGAAGAGGGGTGGCCTGTCAAGTTTACTCGAAGCGTCAATCCCAGATTTATGGGCAGGGATCGAAATCCGGCCCGATCCAGATGCGGTAAGGAATCGTGGCCTCCGGTTCCGGCGCGGCTTCAAAGCGGCTCGCAGGCAGCCGTAAGGCCCGCAGCAGCCGCCCTCGCTCTGTTCCGCTCTCACCTCGCAACCCGATCACCCGGGTGGGCACATTCTCCGCTGGCACATCCGCCCGTCGCGTTACCCGGAATCCGGCCTCTGCCAGCACCTCCTCCGCGATATCCCCGCGGTCCGGATTCCCTGTGGCATTGATCAGCTCAATGGATGTCCATGCCTGCTCCGTGATCGGCTCGGTCAGAAAGCGCCGGAGATACGGAATCGTTGCCTCTGTGGCCACATAAATCGATAGCTCCATCGGCTCCGTGATCCCGGTGGTAGGGGGTGGCAGATACAGGGTCCGGGAGGAGACCATGGTGGCGTGCAGATAGGCGTGGGCGATGCGATCCTCCGACAGACGACGGCCAATCATCCCCAGCCACACGGCTTCCCCCAGCGAGAGGTTAGTCTGAACGGTTTGCTGGATGGCCGGCCAGAGCTCGGGGATGCGCCAGATCCAGTCGCCGGACCGCAGCTTGCGGAACATCGCCCGCAGGACCTGATGCTGGCGGCGGGCGCGGTGGTAGTCACTGGTGGACAGCCGCGAGCGCATATACCAGAGAGCCTGAAGGCCGTCCAGATGATACCAGCCGGGGGTTCGCAGATCCAAAGTGCCGGTCATGGAGGGGCGATCCGGAAGCGGGAAGACATCGTAGAGGGGGCAACGCACCAGCACGTCCACACCGCCGAGGGCATCGATGAGGCGGCGCATGCCATCGAAATCGATGGCTGCGTAGCGATCTACAGAGAGGCCCAGGTTCATGCGGAGCGTGGCGCGCAGGAACTCGAAGCCGCCCGTCGGGTAAGCGGTGTTGAGCTTGTGTTCGCTACCGTTGGGAAGGCGAACCCACCAGTCACGCGGGAGACTGACCATGCGAACGGAGGGCTCCTCAGGGTCAATGGAGACTAGGATCATCGTGTCGGTGCGGCCGCGGCGGTCAATGCCCCGGCGGTCCATCCCTAACAGCAGCAGGTTCGCCCGGTTCGGGGGGAGGGCGAAGGCCCCGGGAGCCAGCGGCGCGATCGGGGTGATCGGCGGTGGGGTCGGCGTTGCCGTCGGTTCAGGGGAAGGGGTAGGCGAGGCGGTCGTAGTCGGCGTGGGAGAAGGGATGGGCGTCGCCGTCTCCAGAGGCAAAGCGGTGGGGGTGGAAGAGGACGTGATGGAAACTACAGGCATCTGGGCAAACGTCCATCTCCCCATATGAGCCAGGCTGGTCGCTCCCAGGAGCATTGTAAAGAGAACGATGACGTGAGGAATTCGGGAACGAGCCATCGATAAGGCCCCCCATCTCTCCCCTCCCGTTGCCTGGAGGGTCACGGGAGAGGAGACGATAGTTTTCGGAGGTTGGGTCGAGGACTGAAGAGCTCCAATCCAACCCTCAACCCCCCCATAAATTGATTTTTCAAATTAGTCTTTTCGAGCGGTAGGAAAAGAGTCAGGGGCCTGTTGCCCAGCGATGTTTCCGGGAGTGCTGCTTACGTCCCAGGCCCGACCTTTCCTTCCTGCTTCGCTCTGCAAGGCGACATAGGGAAGGAGAAGCCGGATCCTCACCCCCGTAACCTTTTCTCCGTGATTTCCGACATGATGGGCGAACCCGGATTCAGAATCTGAAAGGACGACAGGTGGTTCTTCAGTTCTCAGCGGAGGTGATTCTGTGAAAAGGAATATCTGGTTTGGAATCTTCCTGTTCGCATGGCTGGGGCTCACGCTGGCGGCCTGCACGACTGCTCCGGCGTCCGGGGAAGGAACCGTAACACGCTGGGAAGGAACGGTCGAAGCAGTTCTCCCGGATGGCCTTCAGGTCTCCGGCCGGCTGGTCCGATGGACCGGCCAGACCCAGATCATGGGGGAGATCCAGGTGGGTTCGCGGGTCGAGGTGGAAGGGATCCCGACCGGGGAGGCTCTGAACGCCACGGTGATCCGGGTTCAATCTTCCAGCGGGTCAGCGGTGGCGATGGGCGAGACGACAGCGGGGACCTTTGTTTCCCCGCTCCCCACTCCAACCTCTCAAATCGAGTTCCGGGGTGTGGTCGAGGCTGCCCTTCCGAACGGGTATCGGGTCAGCGGCCAGACGGTGATCGTGACCGCCACCACCCGGATCGAGGGCACGGTGGCGGTGGGAGCCTTTGTGAAGGTGAAGGGGATCCTTCTGGCGGATAGCTCCGTCCTGGCCATCCAAATCGAGGTTGAAGCCCCGGAGGCAGAGATCGAGTTGAAGGGCGTGGTGGAAGCGATCCTGCCCGATGGCTACCGGATTGCCGGGCGGACCGTGATCGTGACCACCACGACCCGGATCGAGGGTCCGATCGCGGTAGGGACTTTTGTAGAGGTCAAGGGGATCCTTCAGTCCGATGGGACCATCCTGGCCTCCCGGATCCAGCGGGAAGAGGAAGAGCGGCCGGAGATCGAGTTCCAGGGGATGGTGGAAGAGATCCTCTTCACAGGTGTGGTGGAGGCCATCCTCTCGAACGGCTACCAGGTCAGCGGACGCACGGTGGTGGTCACGGATCTCACCAAAGTGAAGGATCCGGCTGCTGTGGGGGACTGGGTAGAGGTAAAGGGCTTCCTCCAGGGAGATGGCAGTATCCTGGCCCGCGAGATCAAGGTGAAGAAGGCCCCCAAATCCATACAGGTGGAATTCAAGGGAACGGTGGAGGAGATCCTTCCAAATGGCTACCGTGTTGCCGGGATCACGGTTGTTGTGACCACCACGACCCGGGTCGATGGTCCGATCGCGGTAGGGACCTTTGTGGAAGTGAAGGGAGTCTTCCGGCCTGACGGGTCGGTGCTGGCCCTTCGCATCCATGTGGAGCGGCCAGAGCGGGAGAAGGCGGAGATGGAGTTCAAGGGAACGGTCGAGGAGATCCTCCCGAACGGCTATCGGGTGAGCGGGCGCACTGTAGTGGTCATCGCCACGACCCGGGTGGATGGCCCGATCATGGTTGGGACTTTCGTGGAGGTCAAGGGGATCCTGCAGCCGGATGGCACCATCCTGGCGCTCCGGATTCACGTGGAGGACGAGGATAAGGCGAAGGGCGAGGTGGAGTTCAAGGGCGTTGTGGAGGAGATCCTGCCCGATGGCTATCGGATCGCCGGCCGGATCGTTCGGGTGGGTGCGAGCACGCAGATCGATGGAGCGATCACTGTCGGTGCCTTTGTGGAGGTAAAGGGGGTCGTTCAGGATGATGGCTCTATCCGGGCTGTCCGCATCCATCTTGAGGATGAGCATAAGAACGGCGGTGGGAAGATAGAGGATGGTAAGAAGGGTGATGATAGGAAGAAGGGTGAGGAAGGCCGGAAAGATGATGATGGGAAATCTAAGGAAGAGGACCATGAGGATCACGAGGACGATGATTAAAGCCCATCCGGCCTTGTGGAAATTTCGGCAAACCCTGTCGGCGCTTTCGATCTGAGGCCCCCCTCCAAAAGCTGGGCCGGACGCTGAAGGCGCCCGGCCCAGCAAAGACCCGGCTTTCCGGTGGCGTCTTTCCGCCAGAGCGGATACGATGAGGGCGATCGACGGTGGAAACCCTTCTTGAGCGGCCTGGAACGGTGGCAGACGAACAGATCCTGCTGGCGCGCGCGCGCTCCCTGGACCCCGATGCCCTGGCCGAGTTGCATGAACGGTATTACCGGATGCTGTATTTCTACGTGCTCGGCCGGGTGGGAGAACGAGCGGTTGCGGAAGATGTGACCGCGGAGGCCTTCATTCGCCTTCTGGAAGCTTTCCATCAAGGGCGCGGACCGGAGCGCCATCTGGCGGCTTGGCTGTTCCGGACCGCTGATCATCTGGTGGCGGATCACCATCGGGCCCGTTACCGGCATCCCGAGGTCCCGCTGGAGGAAGAGTGGGGCAGCTCGAGGGAAGAGGAATGGGAGGATGTGGTGCTGCAGGAACGGGTGCGCGAAGCCCTTAACCATCTCACCCCCGACCAGCGGGCGGTAATCCTGATGCGCTTCTGGATGGATCTTCCCTTAACCCGCATTGCCCAGGAGTTAGGGAAGAGCGTGGGAGCGGTGAAATTGCTTCAGCATCGGGCCCTGGCGGCCCTCGCGAAAAGACTACAGGATATCAGGAACGATCATGGCCAGGCGTGAAGACGTTCTGGAAGAAGCGTTGCAACTTATCCGGACCGGGGTCCCGCTGGAGGAGGTCCTGGCCCGTTATCCGGACCTGGATTCGGTTCTGCGCATGACCCGGATTTTGGAAGCCGCGCGTCCACCCGCGCCGTCTCTGCGGGCGGAGCTGGCCTCCCGAACGGCTTTTCTCCAGCGCGCGGAGGCCCTCCGATCCTCCCGCCGCCCGTGGGCCGCGATGCTGTTCGGATGGTTGCGGTATGCGCCAGCGGGAGCCGTGATTGCCAGCCTGGTCCTCATCGCGGGGATACTCCATGTCCTGGCCCAGCGGAGCTTGCCCGGGGATCCCCTGTATGGACTCAAACGGATCGAGGAACAGGTCTGGTTGGCCCTGACGCTGGACCCGGTGGAGCGGCGCCTGGTGGAGGAAACGCTAACGGCCCGCCGCTGGGAGGAATACCGCGCCCTTGCCCAGCGTCGGGGCTCCGGGACGGTGACCTGGGAAGGCCGGATCGAAGCGATCGAAGGAACCACCTGGCGCATCGGAGGGGTCCCGGTGGAGATCTTCCCGGAGACAGAGATCCTGGGGCCAGCGGCCTTGGGTCAGAAGGCTATGGTGACCGCTTTCCTGGGTCCAGAAGGGCAATTGATTGCGCTGTGGATCCATATCATTGCAGAGACCCCTATGCCAACGCTGGAACCGATGGGCACAATTCCCCCCACACAGATGCCTCGTCCGACACCATGGCCTTCACAGACTGCCTTGTCAACACCTGTTGCAACATCGATTCCTATCGCCTCTCCGACGCCCGGACCCATGATGCCTATCCCTACTCTGGAGGAAACGGAGGAGCCGACCGTGACGCCTCGGCCAACTCCGACGGCAAGGATCAGGACGCCGACTTCCACTCCGACTGAGGGGCCAACTGTGACACCTACTCCGACCCCCGGGACCCGGACGCCTACGCCCACCCCAACGGAGGAGCCGACGGTGACGCCTACCCCAACGTCGGAAGAAGAAGAGACGGTTGAGTGGGAAGGGATCCTTCAGGCGATATCGGGATCGACCTGGATCATTGAGGGCCGGGCGGTACGGGTCACCGGTGACACAGAGGTCCGTGGAGATCCTAAGATTGGCGACCGAGTGGAGGTCCGGGCGAGGCGCCAGCCGGATGGCACCCTGGTCGCGGAGCGGATCGAGCGGGAGGATTGATGGCGCCTTGTGTAAGGAACCGCTGGGGGCGGATAGGGCTGCTAAGGTCAGCTCCACCCTCAGGGTATAAAGGAGTTGTGGAGGAGTTCTTCCCTATTTCGGATGCCTCGTGGAGGGACAGAATCATGCCTAAATCATGGACGCACAGACTGGCCTGGACGCTGGGCGCTTTCATGCTGGTGATCCTGGGAGCCATTGCGGGAGAGGCGGCAAGGTGGGGATTTCCTTCCGAATCCAGCCCGGCAGCGACCGGGACTCCGGTTCCGGATCCGCAGCTGGAAGCGATGCTTCAGGAGCGGGAGCAGGCTTACCGGGCGTTGATCGAGGAGGCCAACGCTCGTCTGGAGCAGGCCTACCGTCAAATCCAGGAGCTATCCGCCCAGCTGTCCGCTTCTTCCTCCAGCGCATCGGCTGGAGCTCCGGAGATCTCCGCTGCTCTGTCACCTGCCCGCGCGATCTGGATCGCGATGAATATGGCGCCGGGATCCGCTTTGATGAAAGAGCCCGAGCTGGTGGTTTTCCAGGGAGCTCTTGCTTATGAGGTGGTGCTGGATCAGGGAACCCTGTATATCGATGCGAACACTGGCCAGATCCTTTACAACGGCATCCCGCCAGTCATTCAGGTTGTTCAGGCCCAGCCCGCCGTGGGGAAGGGAGGCGGAGCGGGGAAGGATGTGAAAGAGCATGGAGAGAAGAAGGATAAAGATGATGATGAACATGAAAATGATGATGAACATGAAGATGATGATGATTAGAGTTGTGTAATACCGTGGGAATTCGAGGGCTGGGTAGGCCGCGTCCGTGGTCCGCCCGGCTACAAAATCGCTTTAGGCGCGAGAAGTCCTGCAAGCCCCTTCGATGAGAGCCTGCGACCAGGAATCTCCCAGGAAATCCACAGCAAGCGTTTGCCAGTAAGGAGGGTGCGAGATGCATGTCCCAAAAGGGGGGCAAAGGGGTGGTCGGAAGCAATGGAATAGCGGTGGGATGAAAGCCTTGCTGACCAGCGGGGCGCTGGCGATGATCCTGTGGTTATGGGTGATGCTGGCCACGCCGGAGCGTTCATCGGAGGAGATGGCGGAGGCTGCCCCTGAGCCGCCTCCTGCTCCTCCGGCGACCCTGAAGCTGGAGCCATTGCCCACCTTAGTGCCTGCCCCGGATCTGAACCGGGAAACCCGCACGGCCTTCTCCACCGCTCAAGGGCAGCGTCGTTCCCCTTCGGTGCCCTCGTTACGATCAATCCAGGCTCCGCCCCCGCCACCGGCACCGCGGGTGATTCAGGTGCCCGCTCCCTCCGGATCCAGACCGGCCGCAGTGACGCGATCGTCTCGATAAGCCAGCGCCAGGAGGCAACCCCTATCCACCCAAATTCCCCAGGCTGGCAGCAAAGCCATCTCATTTTGTTCCTGTCTGCTACCCTGGGTCGCAAGCAGGGAAAGGAAAGCTGGGAGGGGAGAGGATTTCATGCTGGAGATCTCCTTCCGTGCAATGGGCTGTCAGATGAAGGCGATGGTGGATTCGGAATCCCTTCATGCGGCCGAGGCATTACGGGAGGTTCCTCGCTGGTTTGCATCCTGGGAACGCTGTCTGAGCCGGTTCCGGGGGGATAGCGAGCTCAGCCTTCTGAATCGCCACGCTGGTTTCCCGATGCGAGTCAGCGCCACCATGTGGGAGGTTCTCCGGGCCGCTCTCTTAGCCGCCCAGCTCAGCGAAGGGCTGGTGGTTCCCACCGTCTTATCGGCTCTGGAGGCCGCGGGCTACGATCGCTCCTTCGAGCAGGTGCCTCGCGAAGGCCTGTGGAAAGCGAGGGACACATGGAAAACCCGGCCGGGCGCATGGCAGCAGATCCATCTGGATCCCGAGCGGCGCACGGTGACCCTGCCCCCTGGGGTGCGCCTGGATCTGGGAGGGATCGCGAAGGGTTGGGCGGCGGATGCTGTTATCCGGCGGCTGAAGCCCTACGGTCCGGCGCTGATGGACGCGGGGGGCGACATTGCGGTCAATGGGCCGATGGCCGGTGGACAGCCCTGGCCGATTGGCGTTGCGGATCCTCGCCCGGCTCAGCCTGGATTCCTCGTTAATCCCCCTCTGCTGGGGATCCTTCGGCTTGCTCGAGGAGGGGTTGCCACTTCCGGGCGGGACGTCCGCCGATGGCGGCGGGGGGAGGAGGAGCGGCATCACCTGATCGATCCCCGCACGGGCCAGCCGGCCCGGACGGATGTCCTGACCGTTACAGTAGTGGCGCCGAGCGCCTATGAGGCGGAGATCGGGGCCAAGGTGGTTTTCCTCCTGGGCAGCCAGGAGGGACTGGCATGGCTGGAGAAACGTCCGGGAACCGCGGGGCTGATCGTCCGGGAGGATGGGGAGATTCTCTGGAGCTCGCGATGGACGATGGAGCCGGTGGGTCAGGGTTTGAAGTAGCCGTCATCGGCCATTTCGCGAGCCGGACGGTCTGAT
>JAUQQB010000480.1 GCA_030550075.1 Chloroflexota bacterium
TGATTACATCTACGACGAATGTCCATACGCTGAGGGCTCTACCAGCATCGCCTACAAGGAGTGGCTGGCAAAGCTCGAAGAAGAACGGCCGGGCACCAAGCTCCGCTTTTACCTGGGCTTCCTGAAGGCGAAGGAGGAAGGCCTGATCGCCTTCCGAACCGACGAGGCGGAACTGCACGCCTGTGAGAAGTGCGGGCAGCCGACCTCGGCGCCGGGCATCTGCGCGTTCTGCCGGCTCTGGGAACGCCGGCATCCCGCCCGTGCCACCCCAACCCCCGCCCTGACCTCGGGAGGATGAACGCCTCCGGGCGGCGCGCTGCCGGGGTGAGGAGTTCCATCGTCGACCCCCTCCCCCGGTTCTCGGGTTGGGCCGGGCGCCTGATTCCAGGCTGCACGATCCACGTCCCGCTGAAAGAGAAAACAAAAACACAGATGGGGAACAGGCCGATGCGGATTGTCTCCCTGCTTCCAGGCGCCACCGAGATCATATGGGCTCTCGGGCTGGAGGACCATCTGGTGGGCGTCTCCCATGAGTGCGATTTCCCCCCAGAGGTCGTGGCCCGACTGCCCCGTCTCACCCGCAGCACGCTGCCCGAGGGGCTCACCGATCCCGCCGCCATCGATGCCGCCGTCCGGGAGAAAGCCCGTCGAGGAGAGCCCCTCTACATCGTGGATGAGGAGCAGCTGGCCGCCCTGGAGCCGGACCTGATCCTCACCCAGGCCCTGTGCGAGGTCTGCGCGGTTCCCATGGGTCAGGCCGCCCGCGCCTCCGGTCGGCTCCGCCGTCCGCCCCGCATCATCGCGGTGAACACTTACCGCCTGGAAGATCTCTTCGAAAGCCTGCAGGAGATCGCCGATGCAGCAGGGGTTCCGGAGCGCGCAGCGCATCGCGTCCAGGAATGGCGGAGCCGGCTGGCCCGGGTGGAGGCAGCCGTCGCCGGCGCGCCCCGGCCACGAGTCCTGCTGCTGGAATGGCTCGATCCGCCTTTTTGCTGCGGCCACTGGGTCCCTGAGATGGTGGAGATCGCGGGCGGAACGGAGGTCCTGGGGCGACCGGGCGAACCCTCCCGACGTGTTCGCTGGGAGGAGGTTCTGGAAGCCGAGCCCGAGGTCATCGGCCTGATCCCGTGCGGGTATCCTTTGAGCGAGGCCGTGGCCGCCCGTCATCTCCTGGAACGCCTGCCCTTCTGGAAATGGATCCCGGCGGTGCAAAGGGGGAAGGTCTACGCGATGGAGGCCTCCGCCTATTTCAGCCGGCCCGGCCCTCGCACCATCGATGGCATCGAGCTGCTCGCTGCCCTGCTCCACCCGGATCGCTTTCATACCCCCCTGGTGGAACAGGCGGCTCAACGCCTATCCCATCCCACCCTTTCCTGATCAGGAATTACACCGTTCGGGGTCCGCGAGAGGGGACAGAAGGGCCCCATTTCCATATATTGGGATTTCACACCAAAAGCCCTATGAGCTATATTCCCCGGGAGGCGTTGTGCGCTTCGGTGCGCACCGCCCGGGGAAACCCACCGCGCAACTCCTGCCCGAATGGGACAGGGAGGAGGTTCCGTATGCAGTTCTGGCAGGACCTGATGATCTTCGCCGGAATTTATGCGCTGGTCTTCACCGTGATCTGGCGGCGGCTCCAGCGCCGGAAACATTCCGGATTCTCGTGACACATCAATCGCCAAATCCTTAGACCGGTTCCATAAGGCCCCGTCCCTGTTTGAGGCCTTCATCTCAGGACTCAGGAGGGATCACGCTCTTGCTGGAAGAACGCGCGCCGCGCTTGCGGGAGCCGCTCATCGTGCTGATCGCGCTGGCCCTGGGCCTGGTGTGGGGCGTGAACGCCCTGACCAACCGGGACCCCTTCTGGTTCTGGCCCTGGTTCAACCAGCCCGCGGTGGAGATCCGGATCACCGCTGCGGGCCGCGAGTATGTGTTCACGCCCGGGATGCCCGGCTATGAACGGTTGAACGAGGCCCTGAATCGGATCCTCTCCGGCCCCAACATCGAGGGCTATGAGCCCCAGATCGGGCTCTCCGAGGCCACCCTGTCGGAATACCGCCAGGGGATGGGCGCGCTGACCGTATGGGCCCGCTATGATCCCCCGGCTCAAATTCACACCGCTTATTTCTTTCCGAAAGCCGATTTGTTAATCATCCCCTTGAAGGGACCTCATGCGGAACTGCGCCCGGTCTTCGGCGCGCTCCGGGGTGTGATCCGTCTGGGCGCGCTGCGCCTGCGGGATCGCCGGGCGCTGGAGGAGGCTGTTCAGGAGGTGCTCCCGTGAATCGTCCGCTGATCGCGCCTTCCGAGCTGGAAACCCTGACCGCCCGGTTCGGACCTCAGCCCCATCAGCACGCGACGGTCGTTGGAGATGGATGGTGGGAGGAAGTGCGCCAGAGCCTGAGCCGACGCCGCGGAGAGGTCCTGATGGTGATCCAGCGGCCGGGGGGCGAGATCCTGGTTCATACGAAAGCCTTTTATCCTCCACAAGCCTACCGGCTGCTGACGGGGGGCATTGGGTGGGAAGAGACCGCCTGGGCGGCTCTTCACCGGGAGATCGCCGAGGAGACCGGCCTGCCTGTGCGCTCGGCAACCTGGTGGGGCCTGATCACTTACACCCTCTACCCCTCCGAGGCGGCCCGGGATC